>JASLCD010000025.1 GCA_030146295.1 Chryseobacterium sp. | reverse complement strand
AAAAGCCGGAGCAGCGATCAAAACTATTGAAAGGATTTTCCACATATTACAACACTCTTTTTAATGCGAAAGATGCATTAAACAGTGAATTTACAACCAGAGATAAGGGGCATAAGGACAATTTTTATGCGCCTTATATTCCCATTCTTACGTATGAAGAACAGCCTTTGGGAAGTGATCTTGGACAGTCAGAAGCTTTTGCCGAAAACTCTATGAAAATGGCTGAAGTAGCCAACAGACCTTCAGGAAGAGGAAATTCCGGAGTACCGAATATACCGGGAGGACCTCCGGGAAGCGGGCCAGCAAGACCTGACGGTGAACAAAGCAAAGGAGCTACTACACTCGAAATTGCAGAAGCAAAAGCTTTAAAAGCGATTAATAAATATTCTGTAACCAGAAACGGAGAAGAAAAAAACAAGCAGATTTTTGATGCTTATATGATTCTTGCCCAAGCGAGAATTTACAGAGGTAAATCTCTGGAAGCGCTGGATGCCCTCAATTATGTGTTCACTCACATGAAAGATGATAAAAGGGTTCCACTGGCAAGAATTTATCAGGGGCTTGCTTATGATCAAATCAAAGACTATCACAGGGCTCATGAAACTTTTGCTAAACTGAAAGGAGAAGATATCAATAAAAGCTATGCAAAGCTGCTGAGCATCTATTACTCTGAATCTCTGCTGGATGCAGGCAAAAAGGAAGAGGCAGCCAAAGAGCTTGATGAAGCTTTTGAGCTGAACAGCAACAGAAAACTAAAGAGCAGAATTGCTTATCTGAGAGGCCAGGTTTTGGAAAATCTGAATCAGAATGATAAAGCAAGAGAGAGTTATACGGCAGCATATAAATATGCGAATGATTTTGAATTTGAAGTAAAATCCCAGATTGCTATTGCTAAAACTTTTAATGGTAATGGCAACTATGCCGGAGCTAAAAATTATCTTGAGGGAATCAGTAAGAAAGGAACTTATGGTTCCAGAAAAAATGAATTTTATTATGCTTTAGGTTTAATGGCCAACAAGGCAGGAAAAAAAGATGAGGCCCAGCAGTTTTTCAGAAAGTCTCTGTTTGAGAAGGTTTCTGATCCTCAGATCCGTGGATTGGCTTATTATGAAATAGGAAAAAGCTATCTTGACAAAAATGATTACATCGGAGCCGGAAGCTACTATGATTCTGCGCTTGCTGTAATGACCTATGAGCCGTCAAAAATACTGTTAAAAGACCAGTCTGCCTACATCAAAAAGATTTCAAAAAATTATTATCTGATCAAAAAGAACGACAGTATTCTCTCTCTGGCAAAGATGGATGACGGTCAGAAAACAGACTATTTTACAAAGTATATAGCAAAACTGAAGATTAAGGAAGAAAAAGAAGAACTGGAAAGAAGACGCGCAGAAAGAAGCAAAGGATTTGATACCGGAGACTATAGTGCTAATTCTGTTTTTGCCAACAGTTCGAATGCTTTTGAGGATTTCGGAGTGACTACCAAAGGGTTTTACTTTGGCAATACCGGAACTGTAAGCAAAGGGACATCCACCTTCAAACAGGTATGGGGCGATCGTGCTCTTGCCGATAACTGGCGTTTTTCCAAGAAAATGGCTTCTATTGAAGATATGAAGAATGAGGCATTGGGTGTAACTTCCGCACCTAATCCAAGACGTTTTGAACCTTCTTACTATATTGAGCAGATTCCTACAGACCAGGGTAAATTATCCCAATTGAAAAAGGACAGAGATACCGCTTCATTAGGTTTGGGAATCATGTATCAGAACTATTTTACCAATACTCCCCTGGCTACAAAAACATTGTATGATCTTGTAGATGTGAAGCCGGAAGAAAAGGTAATGCTGCAGGCATTGTATGAGATTTTTGCCATGAATTATGAGAAGAATCCACAGGCATCCGAAAAAGCAAAACAAATTTTGCTGACAGATTATCCTTATACTTCTTATGCTGAATTTGCCAGAAATCCTAAAAACAAAACTTTCGTAAAATCAACGGAAGAAGTTGAAAATGAATATAAAAAAGCCTACGCCTTATTTGAATCAGAAAAATTTGCAGAAAGTAAAGATGTAATAGATCAGACTCTTCAAAAATTCCCTAAGGATGCACTGGTTCCTAAACTGTACCTGCTCAATGCATTCAATGCAGGGAAATCCAGCGGAAAGGAGGTGATGATTCTTCAGCTTGAACAGATTGCCCTGAATTACTCTAAAACTCCTGAAGGCATAAGAGCTAAAGAAATGCTGGTTTATCTGAAAAGCGACCTCAGCTTCCAGGCAACGGATAATAAAGGAAATGCTATCCCGCAACAACCTGCAGGAGCCCCCGTTCAGCCGAATGCCCAGAACACCGGAGTGCCGCAAATGAATAATGGAAAAGTCCAAAAACTGGATAATATCAGTACGCAAAGTCTGAGTACGGATACTACTCCACCACAAGGAAATCCTACCCAGCAGAAAAATAAGAAATCGACAGAAACCAAGCCGGCGTCGAAGGCACCGCCAAGACCTCAGTAAAATAAAAAAAGCGAAGATCTACTCTTCGCTTTTTTATTTCTATACTGTGGTTTATTTCCTTATCCGATACAATCTTACGATTTCTTTTTCTTTACCCCGTGGAAGTCTTTGAGATAGAAAGGCTCAAAATAAGCTATATCTTCAAATTCTTTATTTTCAATTTTCGCCAGTGTCTTTGTGATAAGATATTGTGCAGAGGGATAAACATTCTCATTAAAAATAGCATCAGGAAGATTCAGTATCTCTTTTGCCTTCTTGGCACCATCCCCTACAAACAGTACTTTTTTCTCTCTGAATTCTTCAAAAGAAGTTTCATCTAAAATCTTGGCTTCGGTTTCAGATAATTCTTTTCCTGTACTACCGTCATAAACGGCCGTATATACCTCCATTCTCCTTGCATCAATCAAAGGTACTATCAAGTCATAGTTATCGCCTAAAAAAGGCTCTATCATGCTTTCAAGAGAATTCACAGCGATCATAGGAACTTTAAGACCGTAACAGAATCCTTTTGCAGAGGCTGCACCAATCCTTAAACCGGTATAAGATCCGGGGCCTTTTCCCAAAGAAACAGCTTCAATATCTTTAAGAGCAATACCCGCTCCTTCCAATGCCCATTCCACATAGGTATGAAGACTCTCAGACTGTTTATAGTTTTCGGAAACTTCTTCACATACACATAGTAAATTTTCATTGTCTGATACCGCTACCGAACAGTTTTTGGATGATGTTTCCAGATATAGAATTTTCATTTTCTTGTTTTAAGCTATACAGCAAAATTGCTTTTAATGTTCTGCAAATTTAGTCGATTATTTTGGACTATTTTCTATAAATCGTTCTCGGCTCTGCCTGAGCGCTTGGGTAGATTGTCATATCTGAAATACTCACATGTTTAGGAGCATTCACACAATAAGCAATAGCGTCGGCAATGTCTTCGGCTTTCAGAGCTTCATAGCCTGCGTACACCGTTGAAGCTTTCTCGCTGTCTCCCTTGAACCTTACTAAAGAGAAATCTGTTTCTACAGCTCCCGGCTGAATATTGGTAACTTTGATCCCAAATTCGGTAAGTTCCAGCCTCATTCCCTCTGAAATAACGTCTACTGCTTTCTTCGTTGCACAGTACACTACTCCATTCGCATAGGTCTGCCTTGCTGCCACAGAACTGATATTCACTATATGACCTAAATTTTTAGTTTTCATCATTGGGATAATCATTTTAGAAACATAGAGCAGTCCCTTTACATTTCCGTCGATCATAGAATCCCAGTCATCAGTCTTACCTGCCGAGAGAGGGTCTAATCCATGAGCGTTTCCTGCATTATTGATCAGAACGTCAATCTCTTTCCAGTTTTCAGGGAGTGAATTAATGGCTGCTTCCACTTCTTCAAGATTCCTCACATCAAACAATAAACTAAATATTTCGGTATACTGAGACAGCTCTGCTTTTACAGTTTCTAATACCTCACTTCTTCTTCCGCAGATAATAATTCTGTTGCCTTGTTTTGCAAAAAGCTCTGCAGTGGCTTTACCTATACCGGAAGTTGCTCCGGTGATTAATATTGTCTTCATAAATTTGTTTATTAACGGTATGAATGGAATGCTTTACCATGGGTATAGTATTATTCCTTCATGTTGTATTGATTACTAATTTGCATCCAATGCCTGAAAAGCATCAGTTATATGGTCGATCTTTAAGTTTCTGTTTTCATCAGGAAGAACAGAGATAATATCAAATCTGACTTCGTTATCTTTATTAAATTCTTCGAGAAAATGGTTGGCTGCAGCAACAATTGATTTTATTTTTGTTTTGTTCACGGCTTCCTGTGGATGAATGAAAAAATCGGTAGATCGGGCTTTCACTTCTGTGACAATAATCAGATTATCTTTTTCAGCAATAATGTCAATCTCCGCTCTCTGAAAACGGAAATTTCTCGCAAGAATTTTGCAGCCTATTTTTTGAAGATAATCAGCTGCCATATCTTCTGCTATTTTTCCAAAATCATTATGATCAGCCATATCTTATCGTGTTTAAGAGTTTGGAGATAGGAGAGGGGTTGTCTTTTTTAAAACTCGATCTTTACTTTGGTTCCAACCTTCATTTTAACATTTCCACCAATCAAAAGCGGTCTGTTATCTTTAATATGTCCATTCGGAAAACCGAATACTACAGGGAATTTATATTTTGAAATTCTCTCCGAGATTAGCTTATAAGCAAATTCATCAAAGCTTTCTTCATAGCTTTTATTTTCTTTTTCGTCTCCCATATTGGTCATACCACCTATGATAAGCCCTTTGATCTTATTGAACACACCTGCCAGCTCCAGACTCATGATCATACGGTCTAATGCATAGAAGTTTTCTCCGATATCTTCAATAAACAAAATCTTATCTTTAAAATCAAAGGAATATTTGGTCCCCAAAAGGGCATAGACAAGGGCTAAATTACCTCCAATCAATTCTCCTTCAATATTCCCTTCTTTATTCCATTGATGAGAATTCAGGGTGTATTTTGGTTTTTTTCCTTTTAGAATATCAAAAATCAGGTCATAGCTGTCATTAGTAACGCCAAAACTGGAGGTCTTGATGGTCTGCCCATGAATGGAAACAAATCCTTTTTTCAGCAGATAACTTTGTATAACCGTGTTATCAGAATACCCGATATACCATTTCGGGTTCTCTGTAAAATTTTTCAACTTCAGATGCTGAATCAGATGCTGGCATCCATAACCTCCTCTGGAAGCCCATACAGCTCTGATTTCTTTATCATTCAAAGCCCAGTTGATATCTTTTATTCTTTCCTTTTCTGTTCCGGCATAATTATACCCGTTTGAAAATCTGGTGTAAAGATGTTCCCCCAGAACGGGTTCAAAACCTCTGCTTTTAATCATTTCTATTCCCTTTTCCATTTGAGTGGCGTCTACCGCTCCGGCTGGGGAAATAACAGCTATTTTATCTCCTTTTTTAAGAGACTTTGGAAAGATCATTTTTTTCATTTTGTTTTTTGATATTTTACTTCTTTCTTTTCTGCTTCCTCCAGCTGTCTTTCAAACTGATTGAACTTCTTGAAACTCTGCAGGAAAATAAAGAAACTGAAGACGATAAGAATACAGCCAACAACTCTTCTGATCTGATTGGCAAGCTTCTGTGTAAGTTTATCGTGAAATTGTTTAGCAAGAAAAATTTTGGCCAGATCTATAGAAAGGTAAGTAGCAAGTACGATCCCTATATATAAAATAAAGCTGCTGGTATCCGGATATTGATTTCTTACAGAGATTACCGTTACCAGCCAGAAAAGGATGACCCCAACATTTAAAAGATTGAAGAAAAACCCGTTAAAAAATGTTTTGATATAATTTTGCCCAATAATCCTTTCTTCACCGGGCATATGCATCTTGGTTTTGGTAACCAGCATCACAATCCCATAAATAAAAATAAGAATGGAAGTGATCCTGTAAAATCCGGGATGTTTGTCAATTAAGCTTACAATATCCGTACTGGCATAATACGCCGCTACGATACATAATAAGTCTGCAGTGATAACTCCGAGATCCAATGAAAGGGCATGCTTTGGTCCTCTGGAGAAGCTGGTTTCAATGAGCAGGAAAAATATAGGTCCAATGAAAACCAGGCTCAGCATAAATCCTAATATGACGGCAGATAGTACAAGTTCTAGCATTAAGTGGTATTTAAAAATGAAAAAAATTCATTTCGTTTTATACAAAGTTAGACTTTATGATTTAATTATTCAATAAAGTTGTGATATATCAAGTGGATTTTAAGGAGTCTTTAATCTAAAATTTTAAGAAAATAGGAGAGGACTAAGAGTGATAAGCGCTGAAGCGTAATCAGATTGTAAACTTATTTTGAACGATTTTTCAAACTCCCTGAAAAGTAAAGAGGTTATTCCTTTTGGGAACAACCTCTTTTGTATTATACTTTACTGATGATTTTCAGCAACCTTATTTTATTTTTCCTGACAATTTTCATTAAAGACAAATTCGAAATCTTTCCTGATTTTAAACCCAAAAATGCCTCTTTCAAAGGTATAAATAACCTGATTTTTAAACAGCATTCTTTTATAATCAATCCAAAAGCTTCTGGTCATATAGGAATATTCATAAGCATTCCCACTCAAATAAACGTAAGTTGTCTTTCCTTTCTGATGGCTTCTTACACTTCCAACCTCTGAAACCATACATCTGAAACAGTATGTTTCTTGGGTAGGATTCATTCCTGTAACATAATTGATCAAAAAAAATGCATTGACTATCAGAGGAAATGTTACTCCAAAAAAGTATTTTTTCCCCTGTTTGTTGATATTAATAATATTTCTGTTGATTAAAATATTACATAACCCAACAAGAACAATGATAGCGAGTACAAAAAAATAAAAATTGATAACAGTATTAAAAATGACTGTTATCAATCCTATGACGTTTAAAATACTAAATACAATGTATTTATCTATTCTTGTCATTATTTCACAATCTGAAAATCAAGCTGCTTCTGGATCAGATTAGCTTTCACTACTTTGATCTGAACTTCATCTCCAAGCTGGTATTTGTTACCATGTCTTATTCCGTAGACAGCATGTGTTTTTGCATCATACATGTATGAGTCATCCACAAGATCTCTCAGTTTGATGAGACCTTCGGCACCATTCTCAGGAATTTCAACCCAGAATCCGAATTCTGCCACTCCTGAAATCACTCCTTTGAAAGTTTCACCCAGATGTTTTTCCATGAATTTCACCTGCATAAACTTGATAGAATCTCTTTCTGCATCTGCAGCCAATCTTTCCATTGCACTGCAGTGCTTTGCTTTTTCTTCAAGTTCCGGTCTGTTGGGAGATTTCCCTCCATCCAGATAATGCTGAAGAAGACGGTGTGCAATCAAATCCGGATAACGACGGATAGGAGAGGTAAAGTGACTATAGTACTCGAAGCCCAGACCGTAGTGGCC
Source organism: Chryseobacterium sp. (assembly GCA_030146295.1). Lineage (GTDB taxonomy): Bacteria > Bacteroidota > Bacteroidia > Flavobacteriales > Weeksellaceae > Chryseobacterium. Next base: position 2,944 of record JASLCD010000025.1, on the reverse strand, counting down.
AATGGGCTCTGTAGAATATACCGCTTTGCTCATACTTCTCATCGCCAGCGTTTCGATCATATTTTCTTCTCCTTTACCCTTTACATCATGAAGAAGCTTATTCAAAGATGCCGCCACCTTTTTGGTATTCGCAAGATCCATTTTATACCCGAAAGTAGCAACGAAATCTCTCAACGATTCCAGTTTTGCCGGATCAGGATCATCGTGAACCCTGTAAATAAATGTATTGTTGGTGATTTCCCCTTTTCTGCTCAGTGATACGAATTCAGAGACTTTTTTATTGGCTAAAAGCATGAATTCTTCGATCAGGTGATTGGAATCTTTGCTTATTTTAAAATACACGCCAACCGGTTCGTTATTTTCATCCAGATTGAATCTTACTTCACTTCTGTCAAAAGTAATAGCTCCTCTTCTGATACGCTCATCACGCATAATCTTTGCTAACTTGTCAAGAGTATTGATCTCTTCTGCAAGATCTCCCTCTCCGGTTTCGATACGATCCTGAGCTTCTTCGTAGGTAAATCTTCTGTCTGAATGGATAACGGTTCTTCCGAACCACTGTTTCTGAATTTCAGCATTATCATTCAGTTCAAAAACGGCTGAAAAAGTATATTTATCTTCGTTGGGACGAAGGGAACACACATCATTACTCAAAACTTCAGGCAGCATTGGAACAACTCTGTCTACAAGATATACTGAAGTTGCTCTTTTATACGCCTCATCATCAAGAATAGTTCCCGGAACAACATAATGAGATACATCAGCAATGTGAACACCGATTTCCCAGTTTCCGTTTTCCAGTTTTCTTATCGATAATGCATCATCAAAGTCCTTTGCATCCTTTGGGTCAATGGTAAATGTACATATATCACGCATATCCCAGCGCTTTGCAACCTCTTGGTCGGTAATACTTCTGTCAATTTTATCCGCATCTGCTTCTACTTCCTGGGGAAACTCGTAAGGCAGACCATATTCTGCAAGAATAGAGTGGATCTCTGTTTCATGTTCTCCCGGAGCTCCCAATACCTGGATAATTTCACCCTCAGGATTTTTATCCCCTGGTCTCCATTCGGTCATTTTTACAATTACCTTATCACCATCTTCAGCATTGTTGAATTTTCCCTTTGGAATAAAGATATCTGTGTTGATTGATTTTTTGTCACAAACAACAAAACCAAAATCTTTATGAGTAACCTTCTGAAATGTTCCTACAAATTCTGTTCTGTTTCTTTCCAAAACCTCCAGAACAGAGCCTTCCAGTTTCTTTCCTTTATAATGATAAGTTATAATAAGAACCTTATCTCCCTGCAGGGCATCTTTCACATTTTTGGAGTGAACAAAGACATCATCTTCCAATCCTTCCACACTTACATAAGCATTTCCGCTTTGGTTGAAGTCAATAATTCCGGTAAGCGTTCCTGCGATTTTCAGGTTCACGATATATTTTCCTTTCTCCACTTCTTTGATCTTTTCAGATCCCTGAAGTTTATGGAGTGCCTGAATTACCAGTTCCCTTTGTCTTGGATTTTTGTAATCTATTCCGTCAGCAATCTGCTTGTAGTTATAAATTTTTGATGAATTCGCATTCATAAAACGGAGAATCAATCTTCCGATCTCCATCATTTTTAAATCATTTTTATGACTTATATATTTTCTTTTTTTTGGCATTTTAATTTTCTTTTAATTGTTTTGGTTTTAGTTCAAATAAAACCTTTTTCTAAATTTTCCCTATTCATTCCTTATATAAGGTTATTCAATTTCATCATTAGATTCTTTCCGTACATCATCAGAAATTATCTTTCAGTTTACTTAGAACGGGAGCTTTAGTTTTGTATAAATTTAATACAATTCTTGAGAAGAAAAGAGAAAAACCTTCTATTAAATATATTTCAAATATAAGAAAGGCTTTGGAGAATAATAGAGTGTAATTTCTATTGGACACTGCAAATGTACGAATAAAAAATAAATAAGGCTTGTAATGTAATTTACAAGCCTTAGTATATTTAGCAAACTGCAATTTTATCAACTCTGTTCTGGTGTCTTCCACCCTCAAAGTCTGTTGAAAGAAATCTGTCTACAATTTCTATGGCCAGTTCCTTTGATATAAATCTTGCCGGCATTGAAATCATGTTGGCATCATTATGTTGTCTTGCCAGTGTTGCAATCTCCGGCATCCAGCAAAGAGCGCATCTTATTTTCTGATGTTTGTTTGCCGTGATCTGAACCCCGTTTCCGCTTCCACAGATCAAAATTCCAAGCTCATTTTCTCCGTTTTCCACAGAGGTTGCAGCAGGGTGTACAAAATCCGGATAATCCACACTGTTTGTGGAAAACGTGCCAAAATCTTGAACTTCAAACTGTTCTGAAAGGTAGTTTTTAACAATCTCCTTATATTCATAGCCTGCATGGTCCGCTGCGATAGCAATTTTTCTTTTCATAATACTCTTATTAAGCTTTATTAGATTCTATTTCCTTACAAAGGTAAGAATAATAACAATTCGTGTTAGTAAACCCTGAGTTAATTGTTAAAAGGTATGTTAATAACTGTGGAAAACTTTTATCAACTTTCTATTTTTAAAGATCAATTTATTTCGTAATAGAAAATCTTTCCGCAGATTTTTACCACAACTTTCCAGATGTTTTCTCAAGCTATCCCCAGATTTCTCCATAATAAAATAACTAATAATTGATTCCCACCAAAGTTACCAACATTTGTTAATAAGTATGTGAAATAGCGGGTCTACAAGCATTTATATTGTGAGTTAAATATGAATTGAATAAAAGTTGAGTGTTACCAACTTTTAGCATAAAACTTATCCCCGAAACTAACAACACTCAACAACAACTACATTATTCTTTTTTTTTAAAGAGATAAAATTGTTGATTAATGGGTGATTGGGTTCGGGGAAAGTTTTTGAAAACTTTTATTTTAATCAATCTGTTG
>JASLCD010000006.1 GCA_030146295.1 Chryseobacterium sp. | reverse complement strand
TTTATCAATGATGATGTGTATCGTATCATAAGTTTTGGCTAAAGCCGGATGAATATGATGCATTGGTGAGAACGGGCTAAAGCCCGTCCCTATTGAATATCCTTTTTTATTAGCCACAGAGGAGGCAGATCTTCGCAGATGATGCACAGAGAGCAATGCATGGGAATCTGTTTTTCATAGGAAAGCTCTTGAGAACTGGCATCTACTGAATATAATGTAGACAACTATTATAAGTTTCAACCAGAATCCCGAAACCCGAATCCTTTGACATTACAATGAGGTTTTTACAACATCTCTTTCTTTATCTTATTTTAGCCGTTTAAATTCATTATTACTGAGTAATCGTTACCTGGTGCAAGAAAACCTAAGAAAACCTCTGGATCGGTCTTATTTTAATCCAAACGGAATAAAAAAACCGCTTCTCTTAAGAAACGGTTTTTATTTATGGCATTTTGATTTTCAATCTTACATATCACTGTTTGTGTCCGGGCATTTGAAATCATCGCTGCAGGTCGCACAAACAATTACTCCGCTGCAATAGTACATACAGAAATCTGTTTCAGGAAGGCTAGCACCTCCGGAAATGTTTTTTAATTGGCCTTTTTGTAGTTTTTTTAAATTTTTCATATTGTTTTAATTAAAAATTTGTAGGTAAAGTAAAAATAGGTAAAATATTTTAAATTAAACAAGATATTTTAGTGAAAAAATAGATTTTGATAAAAAATACGGGGTCCTATATTGATCAAGAAGCTTAATTTAATTTAAATATTTGATTATTAATGAAATAAATACTATTTTTAAGCTAGCGTTATCCGAAAAGCTTATAGAGTAGGAAATACCAAAAAATTAATAACTATGAAAAATCTTAAAAAACTTTCAAGAGATGACAGGAGAAGTATTGTTGCTGGAGTAAGCTCCCCGGCATTTTGTTTTGAGGGCGGAGGCCCGGGTGAAGGAGGTTGTTCTGCAGGAGAGATCTGTTCAAACGGAAAATGTGTCCCTTATGGTGGAGGCCCTGGAGGTGGAGAAAACCCTGGAGGGGGTGGTGATTCTTATACCTGTATCTGTCCATGGGGAACTTTCACTCAACCGACACCATGTCCTGAATTTTATTGTATAACAGGATAAAAAAATAATTAATCATTAATTCACTCTCATAAAAATCTGTTGATTCTCATAAGTAAACAATTATTGGTTTTTATTTAAGAAAAATTACTACTTTAGGCCAGCGTTATCCGAAAAGCTTACAGAGTAGGAAAAATTAAAACTATAACTATGAAAAATTTAAAGAAAATTGAGAGGAAAGAATTGAAAAGTATTTCAGGAGGAATTGATAAGTGTTACGATCTGAGGGATTCCCCTGATGACCTTTGTCAGGAATTTAATGATCAAAATAATGGTTGTTACAAAATGAATAGCTGTACAATGTTATGTACACGCGTTTCCTGTTTAACCGGAATGTAATATAGTAAAAACGGCTGTCTCAAACTAGAGGCAGCCGTTTCTTTTTATTTTTTAATCAATCCCAGTTCGATCAATCTTTCATGCAGGAATTCTCCGGCAGTTGTATCTTCGTATAGTTTTGGATTGTTTTCGTCTACACAATTCTCAAGTGCATTTAAAGACATTGCACTGATAGGATGCATAAAGAAAGGAATTGAATACCTTGAAGTACTCCATGACTCTCTTGGAGGGTTTACCACTCTATGGATAGTAGATTTCAATTTGTTGTTGGTATGTCTTGAAAGCATATCTCCAACATTGATCATTAGCTCATCCGGTTCTGCAATGGCATCAATCCATTCTCCGTTGTGGTTCTGAACCTGAAGACCTTTACCCTGTGCTCCCATTAAAAGAGTAATAAGGTTGATATCTCCATGAGCTGCTGCTCTTACTGCATCATCCGGCTCTTCAGTAATTGGCGGATAATGAATGGGTCTTAAAATAGAATTTCCTTCTGCGATTTTATCATCAAAATAAAATTCATTTAAACCAAGGTGCAATGCTAAAGCTCTTAGAACATACTGTCCCGTTTTCTCAAGCATCTGGAATGCCTCTTTACCTACTTCATTGAACTTTGGAAGTTCATCAACGATTACATTGTCCGGATACTCAGTTTTGTATTTTGAATCATCAGACAGATATTGTCCAAAATGCCAAAATTCTTTTAAGTCTCCTTTTTTGAAACCTTTAGCAGTTTCTTTACCGAATCCTACATAACCTCTCTGGCCACCAATTCCTGGAATCTCATACTTCTGTTTCGTTTCCACTGGCTGTTCAAAAAAGTTTTTTACCTCTCCATACAAATCATCCACTAGGTTGTCATCAAGAAAGTGGCCTTTTAAGGCTACAAAACCAATTTCTTCATAAGCTTTTCCGATTTCATTTACAAATTTCTGTTTGCGTTCCGGGTTGCCCGAAAGGAAATCACGCAGGTCTACACTAGGTATTTTATCCATTTTTAGAAATTTACGAATAGCAAAATTACATTTTTTTTAATTCAAATGATTTTAAAATCATTATTTATCATTTAAATTTGCTGTATGAAAAAATATTCTTCTAAGAGAAGTATCCAAATACTTGCACATCTTCTTCAACAGTACGGAATTGCTGATATTGTAATTTCTCCGGGGTCAAGAAATGCTCCTTTGGCCATTCATTTTTCAGAGGTAGATAGTTTTAACTGTTACAGTATTGTAGACGAGAGAAGTGCCGCTTTTGTGGCAATGGGAATGGCGAAAAGCGAAAAAAAACCTGTAGCAATTACCTGTACCAGCGGATCAGCGGTAGTGAACTATTATCCTGCTGTTACTGAAGCTTTTTATCAGAATATTCCACTTTTGGTACTTACGGCAGACCGACCGACCGATTTTGTTGATCTGTTTGATGGGCAGACGATAAGGCAGAAGGATGTTTTTCATCAGCATTCCTATGGTGACTTCCAGCTTTTGGAAGACAGCAAAGAACATGCAGAAGATATTAATTTCGATACTATTAAAAAAGCCATTGAACTTTGTTTTGAAAAGCAGGGGCCGGTGCATATTAATATTCCTTTGGAAGAACCTTTGTATGAGCTTGTTTCAGAACTACCTACTTTTCCTACGGTTGAGAAAACAATCAAGCACAAAGAATATGAAATTCCTTCAAATCTGATTGCGGAATGGCATACTTCACAAAGAATTATGCTGTTGGTCGGAACAAGAGATTACAGCCCTGAATTGGAGAATCAGCTGACACAATTGGTAAAAAACCATTCTGTGATTGTTTTGAGTGAAGCGAACTCTAACCTCCATCATGAGAAGTTCTTTAAACATATAGACCGTTATATTTTTAATTTTACAGAGGAAGATTACAAAACTTACGCTCCGGATCTGTTGATCACAGTGGGGCAGAACGTAGTATCCAAAAAAGTAAAACAATTCCTGAGAAGCGCCCGTCCAAAGCAGCATTGGCATCTGGATGAAGTATGGCAGCCGGATACTTATTTCTCACTGACAGAAAAAATTGAAGTTAAACCTGAAGTTTTCTTCTCAAAACTGTTGAAATTTATCAATCTGGAGCCGAGACCTTATTTTAATCTTTGGGATGTTTTAAGGGATAAAAAAGATGCTAAACATGAGCAGTTTTTAAATACGATCGATTTCTCAGATTTTTATTTCTTTAATAAGGCATCACAGACGATTCCTGAAAATTACAATATTCATTTCAGCAACTCCTCCGGGATCAGATATGCGCAGCTGTTTGATTTTGGAAAGAGAAAAATGTACTGTAACAGAGGCACCAGCGGTATTGACGGGTCTACTTCCACGGCTATGGGATTTGCAATCAAAAATGAAAATCCTACTTTGCTGATCACAGGAGATTTGAGTTTCTTTTATGACATCAATGGCCTTTGGAATCAGTATATTCCACCATTTGTAAGAATTATGATCTTCAATAACGGGGAGGGAAATATCTTTAAAATTATTCCTGGACCCGGAAATGCCAACCCGAATACATTAGACGAGTTTATCGCCACAAAACACCGTAAAAATGCAGAATCTCTTGCCAAGCACTTTGGGTTTTCCTACATTAAAGTAGAGGATGAAATTACCCTTGACAGAGTTCTTGAAAACTTCTTTAAACCTGATGCGCAGCCAAAAATCCTGGAAGTAAATACTCACGGGAAGAATAGCGCAGATGTGCTGAAGTCGTACTTTGAATTTATGAAATAATCTTAAAGATCAAGATATTCTTCATTCCCCGGCAGATTGATAATTCTGTCGATAGGATAGATGAACATATCATCAAAATCATTCAATGCATTAATGATCTGGAAATGGGTGAACTGCTTTATGTTTTGTAAAGTAATCTCCGTTTCTTTGATCTTTTTATGCTTTAAAAGATGCTGTCTTTGTACTCCGTTCAGCAGATAGGTATCGGGAGTAAACCAATCTTTTCCTTTTAAAAATAAAAGATTGGAAAAAGAGGTATCTGTGATGTGATTGTTCTTGATGATGATAATTTCTTCTGTTTTGGATTTCATTTTCATCTTATCCAACTCTTTACGATCTTCAAATTTGAATGAATAATCAAAACTGTTGTTTTCTACCAGCTTGAAATCCTGAATTTCAGGAATAGCATAAGGAATCATCTGTGTCCTGATTCTTTTGTCAAGATCATAAGAAATTCTTAGTTTAAAAAGACCATCCTCATCATGCTGCAGATTTTTATAGATCTTGGCCAGATCAATAGAGTCTTCTTTCCCGAAATGGGAAAATGTTTGATTGACACGTTTCTGATGTAGATCCAATAGAAAAACCTCCTTATCTTCTACTTTAATGCTTTCAATGAATTGGGACATAGATTTTATTTTTCATTTCCTGATATTCGTCTTCTAATTTACTCAT
>JASLCD010000453.1 GCA_030146295.1 Chryseobacterium sp. | reverse complement strand
AAGAATTTGCGACGAATTTTTCTAACAGGGAAAGTTCGTTACAGAGCAGCTTAGGATTTTATATCACGGATGCAACCTATCAGGGTGACAACGGATATTCTCTGAAGTTGTTGGGAATGGATAAAGGGTTTAATGATGCGGCTTACAGAAGAGCAATTGTATTACATGGTGCTGATTATGTAAGCGATGCATTTGCTGCCATGCACAAAAGGATCGGAAGAAGCTGGGGATGCCCGGCGGTTCCAAGAGAACTGACACAGTCTATCATTAACACAATTAAAGGTAAAAACTGCCTGTTCATCTATTATCCCGATCAGAATTATCTTTCTTCTTCAGAATGGTTGAAAGCATAAAGATTAAGAAGCAGTCAGTTTTTGACTGCTTTTTTTATTTTTTGGAGGGAAATTTTACGGTAAATACACTTCCTTTTGACACTTCAGAATCGATCATCAATTTGCCTTCATGTATTTCTACAATCCTTTTTACAATGGAAAGACCAATACCGTTTCCTTTTTCGAAATTCTTATTGGAACCGCGGTAAAACAAATCAAAAATTTTCAAAAGATCCTTTTCTGAAATACCAATCCCGTGATCAATAAAACGGATTTTTATATGGTCCGAATTGGTCTCTATTTCAATATGGCAGCTTTTGTCTGCTGAATATTTGCAGGCATTTTCTATCAGGTTGGAAAAAGCAACCTGCAGCAGGTAAGGGTTACCATGAAAATCATAATTGTTCTCATCATCATCAGACGCATTACCCATATAATTGATCCCTATTTTGTAGCTGACATATTTTTGCAGCAAAGCAAGCTTAGCTTCTGCCAAAATCTCATCCAGACGCAGATTGGTAAGACTTATCTGTGATACATCATAGCTGGCTCTGGCGAAATCCAGCAAAGCAGAAGAAAGTTCCGAAGCATCATTAGCATCCTGAAGGGCATTGTCAATAGACAGCTTATAATCATCCAGCGTTACATTCAGTTCCTTGGCAAGCTCCAGCTCTGCAATTAAGGTGGAAAGAGGAGTCCGGAATTCATGGGAAATGGTAGTGACGAATTGTTTATGATTATTAAAAGATTTTTCCAGCCTGTTGAAGGTAGAATTAAACGTTTCAGTCAGTTCATAAATCTCATCTTTTGCTTTGGGAATATCCAGCCGTTTATTCAGATTATGCTCTGAAATATCACGGATCTGGAGGATAATATCCTTTAAGGGCTTAAGGGTATAGTATGAAAAAAGAAATCCTATAATGAAAATGATGACAATGGAGCTGATATAAATGATGATGATATCTTTTTTAAACTCAGAAATATGAGCCTTTCCTGTGACGTCTATTGCACTTCCGATGATATAAAACTTTTCTCCGTTTGATTGAAACTGAATAGCAATATATTGACGGTCGCCTTGCTGCCAGAATATTCTGTTTTTATTGGATCGGATAATTTTATCCAGATATTTTTCATTGCTTTTGAGAGGAGGAACATCCGTGAAAGTAAGCTCTTTTTTACTGTTGTAAACACTGATATCTGCCTCATTCAGCAACTTTTGGTTACGCTGATGAAGTTCACGGATTTTTTCATCATTGATTCTTACATCGAAGATAAATTCTGACCTCCAGATTACCTTATATCCTAAACGGTCGTTAAACTCATCCTCCCTGTTCTTTTCAGATACAAAATAGAGAACATAAGCAAACAGAAATAAAATGCCTGCGGTAAGGATAGAATAAATGAGTGCTGTTCTGGTGGCTATTTTCATAACTGTGAAGCGAAAATAAATCCTACTCCGGGTTTGGTGTGAATCAGTTTATGATCAAAATTTTTATCAATCTTTTTCCGTAAATAAGCAATGTAGACATCAATATAATTGGTTCCTGTGTCAAAATGATTTCCCCAAACATTTTCTGCAATTTCTTCACGGGTAAGAATTCTTTCGGCATTGGTTACCAGAAATACCAGGAGTTTAAATTCTTTGGGAGTAAGTTCTATTTCCGTTCTGTTTCTGAACACTCTGTTGAACTTTTTATCAATTTTCAGATCATGATATTCCAGATCGGTCAGATATGCATCTTTATTTTTGGCTGATCTTCTTTGCAGAATGGCTTTGATTCTTACGTAAAGTTCCCGGATTTCAAAAGGTTTTACCATATAATCATCCGCTCCGGCGTCAAATCCTTCAATTTTCTCATCAATTGTGCCCAGAGCAGTGAGCATAATGATAGGAAGATCAGGGTATTTCTCTTTGATCAGTTTACATAGATCAATACCGCTCATTTTTGGCAGCATAATATCTGTAATCGCCAGATCGAAAGATATTTTATTCAGCAGGACAATAGCATCTTCTGCATCTTCCGAAATATAAACCTGATATTCCTGGCTCTCCAGTCCTCTTTTCAAAAGACTTGAAACACGCGAATTATCTTCTACAATTAAAATTTTCATAAAGAAATACTATAGGATATATACCTTGGTTTTCAAATGTTTTTGATTTTAAAAGCTTGATTTTTATCTGTCCCCAAAGCACTGTACAAAGGTATTTCATATTTTTCTTTTATCAGAAAACATTAACCCTTTTAATAGTTTTCTATAAGGTTTCTAATAGATTTCTAATACCTGTCCAGACATTCCCGATCTAATTTTGTCCCGTTGAAATCAACAAAAAGATAAGAATAGAAAAATATGAAGACTACCTCTTTCAAAACAGCAATTGCTTTGTTTTCCTTAGTGGGACTCATGGGGAAATTAGAAGCTCAGAAAAAAAATGACTTTAATAACCCTGGATTGACCCATTATTTCAATGAAGAACACTCACGATATATTTCTCTTAGCGGATATGCAGAATTGTGGGCCAGATATACACAGCTTAATCCCGGAAGCCTTGTCAATAATGAGGCAAAATCGGATTTGTCTGACCTATCTCTTCGACGAGTTCGTGTAAAAATGACTTATAAGCCCACTGAAAAGCTGATGTTTGTTTTGCAGGGAGGAACCACCAATGTGAATGTAAATGCCAAAGGAAGTAATTACTTTGACCTTTTGGATGCTTATGCTGAATATGCTTTTAATGATAAGATTGCTTTTGGTGCAGGGCGTTCCACATGGCGAGGTCTTTCAAGATTTACCACAGGACCTCTGAATACGCTGTTATATGATCTGCCGGCTTATGCCACATCCAATGCAGGGACTACGGATTATACAGTAAGGGAACTGAGTGCCTATATTAAAGGGCAGCTTGGAAGATTTGACTACCGTTTGGTGGTAGCCGATCCCTATACCATGGCAACTTCAGATCCGAAACTGAATGTAGCTTCCTTCAGTAAAAATTCTCCGGGAAAAGACTTCTCAGGGTATTTCAGATATGCTTTTTTAGATAAAGAGAATATTTCTACACCTTTTAATTCCGGAACCTATGTAGGAAAAAAGAATGTATTGAGCCTGGGAGCTGGTTTTGATTACATTCACAATGCATTATGGCATCTGGATGCAGGCAAAAATACAGTGAATGATGATATGAAAAGCTTTGCGGTAGATTTATTTTATGATGCACCGCTGAACAAAGAAAAAGGAACGTCAATAAGTGCTTATGGAATGGCGATGCATAACGACTATGGCCCCAATTATATCAGGTATGTAGGAACCAATAATCCTGCAACTTCTGTAGATGTTACGCAAGCGAGTCTGAATGGAGCTGGAAATGCAATGCCTGTTATCGGAACCGGAAATACGTATTATGTACAATTGGGAGGAACACTTCCTTATCTTGATAAAGAAAAGAAAAACCTTCAGCTTCAGCCTGCGGTAGGAATGCAGCTGTCAGACCTGAAAGGACTTCATGATAATGCAGTGATTTATGATGCCGGAATCTCCCTGCTCATGAACGGAATGTCTTCCCGGTTAACCTTTGATGCCCAGAACAGACCTGTTTATACCAATGATCCCTCAAACAATGCTGTAGTTTCTGACCGGAAATGGCAGTTTGTCCTTAAATACAGAATAGACTTTAATTAAAATAAATGACAATGGAAAGAAGAAAGTTTTTACTCCGCTCAGTTCAGGCTTCCGCCCTGCTGCTGGTTTCAGGAAATATGTTTGCCTCTGCTTTACCCATGTTTAACCCTATAAAAAAGAAAAAAATGTACTTCCATTATTTATTGTTCTGGCTTAGAAAAGATCTTTCGGAGTCTGAAGTAAAAGAATTTGAAAATTTTTTTGAAGGTCTTAAAAAGCTTCCTTATCAGAAAAATCTTCGTTATGGAAAGCCTGCAGCTTCCACCCCGAGAAGTGTTTTAGACAGCACATTTACTTATAATGCTTCTATGGAATTCGATAGTCTGGAGGAGCTTGAAGCGTATGGAAAGCTTCCCGATCATCTGGCTTTGGTCCAGAAATATAAACCCTTTTTTGAAAGAATGCTGGTTTACGATACTGTTTATAATTAAAAATAAAAAATTAAATTTATAATGAAAAACATCATGAAAGGCTTAAGCCTTGTTTTATTAGTAAGTACTGTAGGATTTATGAATGCACAACACAAAAACCATAAAAATGTAAGTGTCACTGCGGAAACCTCCACTGAGTTTATTCCTGCCATAAGACTAATCAACCATCCTGACGGATCATGTGCTTTTGAGAGAGGAAAAATACCTACTCTGAAACATATGAATACCACTACATTCTGGATGAGCAATAAAACGGAAGAGTGGGAAAAAAATGCACATCCGGCGCCCAGAAGACAATATGTGATTACCATCAAAGGAAATATAAGATTTAAAGTAACAGACGGTTCCACTTTTATCATTAAACCTGGTGTGGTTCTTCTGGCTGAAGACCTTAAAGGGACCGGTCACAGCTGGGATATGGTGAAAAGCAAGGAGTGGGAGAGACTTTATATTCCGATTGCTGAGAATGCCGATGATTTTTTTATCCCGGATGCCCAATAACTACAAGTCATTTTCTTTTTGGGAAAATATATAATTCGTTATGTTTTTGAAGCAGCCAGTTTTTGGCTGCTTTTTTAGATTTAAAATCAGTGATAAAATAAAGAATCCCTGCATGATTTTCATACAGGGATTTTTTTTTTAAAATTTTGATCAGCTGAATTTTTTGAAAATCAGAGTTGCATTATGCCCTCCGAATCCAAAAGCATTGCTTAAAGCATAGGTAATATCTTTTTCCTTTGCCTCTCCGAATACAATATTAATATCCTGCGGAATATTTTCATCAATAGAATGAAGATTAATCGTTGGAGGAATAATATCGTTCTGAATAGCTTTGATTGAAATAATAGCTTCAACGGCTCCGGCAGCTCCCAGTAAATGCCCTGTCATAGATTTTGTAGCACTGATGTCAAGGTTTTTACTTCCTTTAAATAATTTATTAATTCCGTTCAGTTCCACCAGATCTCCAAGAGGAGTGGAAGTTGCATGAGGATTAATATAATCAATATCATCTGTATTGATTCCTGCTTCATTAAGCGCTAGCTGCATCGCTTTGATAGCGCCCACACCGTCCGGATGAGGTGCTGTCATGTGATAGGCATCTGCTGTCATCGCGGCCCCTACTAATTCTGCATATATTTTTGCACCTCTTGCTTTAGCGTGCTCATATTCTTCAAGAATCAATGTTCCTGAACCTTCACCCATTACAAAACCATCTCTGTCTGCATCATAAGGACGGCTGGCGGTTGCAAAATCATCATTTCTTGTAGACATTGCTTTCATAATAGAAAATCCACCTATAGAAGCTGGCGAAATAGCCGCTTCAGAACCACCACTTACGATTACCTTCGCTTTTCCCAGACGGATATAGTTGAACGCGTCCATCAATGCAGTATTTCCCGTTGCACAAGCAGAAACTGTTGTATAATTGATGCCCTGCAGACCATATTTCATAGAAATCATTCCCGATGCCATGTTGGCAATAAATTTCGGGACAAAGAAAGGATTGAATCTTGGAGTACCATCACCGGCAGCAAAATTCATCACCTCACTTTCAAAAGTCCACATTCCGCCTTGTCCTGTTCCCCAGATGACACCGATATCAAACGGATCCATATTCTCCAGTTCAAGCCCGGAGTCCTTCAGAGCTTCCGCGGTAGAATACATTGCATATTGTGAAAACAAATCACTTCTTTTGATTTCGTTGTGCGTTAAATGGAGTTTGGGATCAAAATTTTTAACCTCACAAGCAAAATGTACTTTAAATTTTTCTGTGTCAAAATGTGTGATTTTGTTTGCTCCACTCACTCCATTGATACTGTTTTGCCAAAATTCTTCGACATTATTTCCCAAAGGCGTCACTGCGCCAAGACCTGTAATGACAACTCTCTTCATACTTAGTTATTGATTTTGAATAAATTAGAGGTTCCTCTTGCGATTAATCGTGTTTTATCCGCATTCCATATTTCGCATTGTGCGTTGACAAATTGCTTACCTCTTTTAATGATTTTAGTTTCAGCTACAATATTATCATTTTCTTTTGCAGTTGAAAAATAATCGATGACATTATTTATAGTGGTGATGAAAGAATTTTCATTTAAAGAAAACATAGTGGCGCCAATGATATCATCTACAATAGCCGCTGTAACTCCGCCGTGAAGATTTCCTATAGGATTCAGCCACTCCGGTCTTACCGTATATTGAAAGGCCAATTGGCCTTCATCTGCAGAGAGAACGATGGGATTGAGCCACTTCATAAAAGGCGATGGAGACTCATCAAATTCTTTTCCGATGAATTGTTGTAATTGTGCTAATCTATCCATAGTTTCAATTTTTATTTTTCTAAAATCATGGTTACTCCCTGCCCACGCGCTGCACAAATAGATATAAAACCTTTTCCGCTGCCTTTTTCGTCAAGTAATTTGGCCAGCGTTGCGATAATTCTTCCTCCTGTGGCAGCAAAAGGGTGGGCCGCTGCAAGGCTTCCTCCTTTTACATTTAATTTGCTTCTGTCAATCTTTCCAAGGGCTTTTTCCAATCCAAACTTTTTGGCAAGCTCATCATTTTCCCAGATTTTTATAGTAGCTAAAACCTGTGCAGCAAATGCTTCGTGAATTTCATAATAATCGAAATCTGATAGATTCATTCCTGCTTTCCTAAGCATTCTTTCTGCTGCAAAAACAGGCGCAAGAAGCAGATCCTGTTTATTTTCCACATATTCTATCCCTGCCAGTTCTGAAAAGGTGATATATGCTAAAACAGGTAAATTGTTGGCCTTGGCCCATTCTTCACTCGCTAATAAAACAGACGAAGCTCCATCCGTAAAAGGTGTTGAATTTCCAGCTGTTAAAGTTCCGTTCTGCTTATCAAAAGCAGGTTTCAGCTGAGACAATTTTTCAATACTGCTGTCACGGCGGAGGTTATTGTCTTTATCTAAACCGAATGCGGGAGTAATCATATCGTCAAAAAAGCCTTCGTCATAAGCTTTGGCCATATTCTGATGACTCTTTAATGCTAACTGATCCTGATCTTCTCTGGAGATCGTATAGTATTTTGCTGTAATTTCCGTGTGTTCACCCATGACAAGACCTGTTTTGGGCTCCTGTCCTTTATAGGGAATAGGCATCCAGTCTTTCAGTCTCGGGCTTAGCAGCTGTTTTAATTTGCCGAATGCTGATTTTTCTTTATTAGCTTTCAATAAAGCTTTTCTCAATCCGGGTGAAGATTCAAATGGTATATTACTCATGGCTTCTACTCCACATGCAATACCACAATCTATCTGACCTAAAGCAATTTTATTTCCAATGTAAATCGCCGCTTCAATTCCTGTATCACATGCCTGCTGAAGATCACATGCAGGAGTAGCGGGATCAAGACTAGTATTCATTACGGTTTCTCTGATGAGGTTGCTTTCGGAAATGTGTTTAATCACTGCGCCTCCTGCAACTTCTCCAAGTCTTTTTCCTTTAAGGTGATAACGATCTATCAGCCCGTTCAGAGCAGCAAGCAGCAGATCCTGATTCCCCTGTTCCGAATAAGCTGTATTCATTCTGGCAAAAGGAATTCTGTTGTATCCTACAATAGCCACTTTTTTTGTTTCCATATTGTATAATTTATGATGGAAGAATATTGAGTTCATGATCAATCATGTGGGTAATTTTGTCTAAAGCATGGTTTAGAAAACTTGCATCACCCATAGTTTTTGAAAGCAGGATTCCGCCTTCAATAAGCATAATGAATAAGGAAGCATACTGTTCTGCATTGATTTTTTTATCAACTTCCCCATTTTTTTGCCCCTCCAGAATTGCAGTTGCTATTTTTGACATCCATTGTTCAAACGACTTCTTAACCTGAGTTTTTAAAGCCGGGAAAGAATCGTCTGCTTCTGTTGCAGCATTCATCAGCGGACATCCGCCGTTGGAAAAAACAAACTTCCAGTTTTTTCGGTAAAAATCTACAAATGCATGGAGCTTATCCAGGGATTTGGGATATTCGTCACCAAAAGAGCGGCTGAGGGTTCTTCCCAGCAATCCGGCATTGTATTTATAAACCTCAATAGCTACTTCATCTTTGTTTTCAAAGTTTCCATAGATACTACCTTTCGTCAGTCCCGTTGCCTGGGTAATGTCAGACAGCGATGTGGAGATATAACCCTTGGTATTAAAAAGGGTTGCTGTTTTCTCAATGATATGCTGTTTTGTTTTCTCTGCCTTCGACATTATAAATGTTTAAATACAATGCAAATATACAAAAATATACCAATCGGTATATTTTATTTAAAAAGTTTGGATAGAAAGATATTTTGATATTTAAGTTTTGGCTAAAGCCAATATGCTTTTTTAAATAGAAAAACGGGCTAAAGCCCGTTCTTATTGATATAAATGCTCTGAATCTTAATTTTCTAAAGTAGCAGTCAATGTAATTTCAAAGTTGAATGCTGCACTTACCGGACATCCCTCTTCAGCAATTTTAGCAAATTTCTGGAATTCTTCTTCTGAGATTCCCGGAACTTTGGCCGTTAAAGTCAGCTCAGATTTTGTAATCTTTCCGATATTAGGGTCAAGAGTGATTACAGAAGTTGTTTTTAATTCTTCAGGATTGTATCCCGCCTGTGAAAGCTCTGCGTCTAGTTTCATCGTGAAACACCCTGCATGGGCTGCTGCCAGTAGTTCTTCAGGGTTAGTACCTACACCATCTGCAAAACGGCTGTTGAAAGAATATTGAGTCTGGTTTAAAGTGGTACTTTGAGTAGTTAAATGTCCTTTTCCTTCCTTGATGGTACCGTTCCAAACGGCTGTTGCGTTACGTCTCATAATGTTTGTTTTTGTATTTTAGTATTGTTTGATTTTGATGTTACAAAGGTATGTCCGGTGGTGAGCATATTCAATAGATAAATAGGCTTAAATATTGTACTTTTTTCCCGAGGAGTAGTTTTTCTTAAAATTAGCAGGCGTATTTCCTGTTTTGTTGGTAAAAAGACGGTTGAAATAGGCGGGATCTTCATAGCCCAGATCGTAAGCTATTTCTTTTACAGGCTTATCCGTATAGAGTAGTAACCTTTTTGCTTCTAGTAAAATTCTGTTGATGATAAACTGATTGGGAGAATCCAGATTTAAATTTTTAAACTTATGGGTTAAGGTTTTCGGAGCCATGTGAAGCAGGTCTGCATAGTCTGCCACATTATGTTTTTCTCTGAAGTGAATTTCCAGATGTCTGCTGAAGTCTCTGAAAACATCCAGCTCATTGCCCGGTATTCTGAGCGTGTCATTCTCCAAATTCTGTTTTTTCCATTTTCGGGTAGCCCGGATGATGATCTGTTTTACATACGTTCTGATCATTTCCTCAGCAGACGAATCTTTCCATTCAAGTTCATCCTGAATATTCTGGAATAACCCTTTTATAAGAGTTGTTTCTGAAGGGTCAAGCTCTACGAAAGGAATTTCAAATACATTATGAAAGAGAAGGCCATCGCAGGCAACTTCTTTATCATGAATCTGAATACAATAGAAATCACGGTTGTAGAAAAGAAGCACAGATTCATCTTTTCCTTTTTGGAAGTTCAGATGCTGGTTGGTCAGGAAAAAAAGGGAATATTTCTTTGTTTTGTAGTGGTTGAAGTCTACTGTCAGCTCATATCCCGGTGGCATAAAAAATACTTTGATATCTGTTCTGAACCGGTTCCCGTTGAAATTTTCCAGATTTTCTTCTGAAAATATTTCCAGTCCGAGTCTTTTATAATGGTCTTCGAAAATAAGCGGTTGCGGCATACTTTAACTTTAGTTTAAAGATACGAAAAAGCATGATCCGGGCTGTATTAAATTATTGAAACCCAAATTTCTGATGTCCGACATATAGATTTGGAATAAAATAAATAGAAAATATGTTTTTACATTGATATTATTTTATCATTTTTACAAAGATTTGTACTGCGATCCATATAACTAACCCCTTTTTTCAAAACAGCCTGTATGAGCGAATTAGAAAATATTCTGAGAGAAATAACTCCACTATCTCCTGAGGATAGTTTTCTTGTGTTTGACAGGATCAAGGCTTCATTTGACTTTCCGTATCATTACCATCCGGAAATTGAAATCAATTTCATTTATAAAGGAAAAGGATACCGCAGAATGGTTGGAGATCACACCGGGGAAATAGGAAATATTGAATTGGTTTTGGTAGGACCCAATCTGCCGCATTGCTGGGCCAATTACAGGTGTAAAAACAGGAAAACCCACGAAATTACGATACAATTTAATCAGGATTTCTTTCAGCAGTCACTGATGGAAAAAAATATTCTGAAACCCATCAACAATCTGATGAAAGACTCTATCAGAGGGATTCTTTTTTCGTCCGAAACAGCTGAAAAATTAAAAGACTCGTTTCTCAACCTGTCAAAGATGAACAGCTTTGAGTCTTTTATAGAAATTATGAAGATTCTGAATGAGTTGGCTGTTGCAGAAAATAAAACGCTTTTGTCATCGTATAGTATTGAGCTTGAAACCTTTGCTGATAACGATAAAATGAAAGTTGTGCATGATTTTGTGCATAAGAATTTTGAAAATAAAATAACGCTGGACAAAGTAGCTTCGTTGGTGAATATGAGCAATGTAACGTTCAACAGGTTTATTAAAAAACGAACAGGAAAGACTTTTATTAATTATCTGAATGAAATAAGAATCAGCTATGCTGCACGCTGGCTGATGGAAAAAAATCTTACTGTGTTTGAAATTGCTTTTGAAGCCGGATTTAATAATATTGCCAACTTTAATAAGGTATTTAAGTCCATTAAAAAAACAACTCCTACCGAATTTAAAGAACAATTTAAAGGAGTGAAAAAAATTGAATAATACATGTTTTAAATTTACTTTTTTCACATGCCCAGCATTCAAATAAATAAAAAAATGGATAGAAATATCCGTTTTTTTTTGCTGAAAACAACGATAAATCCTCTTTTTTTAATTGATTTGAATGTGTTGTATTTTATTGATATGTAGTGGGTTAATTGCTTTTAAATAAAATTGCTGAAAAAATAATATCGTTTTATGATAAAATAGTATTATATCAGACTGGTTACAAAATTTAGAT
>JASLCD010000371.1 GCA_030146295.1 Chryseobacterium sp. | reverse complement strand
ATTAATAGCTTGTATGGTTTGTTATTTTACATTACAAAGATATATAATAAATTTAGTATCATGCAATGCAAAGTACCTAAAATGTTTTTAATGATTATTTAAGTAGTTGATTATCAATGAATAAAATTTACGTTAGTTTTTGAGTTTCGATGGCTTTGTTACTTAACTAGACAATTTAAAATTGATTTTTGTTACATGAAAGAATGAAATTGATGAAATTTTTTTTAAGATAATGAGAAGAAAATAAGAAAAAACAGCAATGATTAATTTTTATTATTAATTTAGTAAAAACTAAAAATTAATACCATATGAGAAAATTTTACCTTTTATTATTGTTGTTTATGTTGATATTTTCATGTAAAAATGAAACTTTCTCAGAAGAAGATGACAACATGACAAATCCTCCATCTAATTACAATTTTGGGAATACTGCACAAAAGAATTTTCAGGGTGTGGTTCTTGATACGAACGGGCTTCCGGTTTCAGGAGCAACGGTAACCATCGGAACGGGTACGGTTACAACCAATCTTAAAGGTTTCTTCACATTTAAAAATGCATCAGTAAAAGAAAACTTTGCCCTTATAAAAGTAACAAAGTCCGGCTATGTAAATGCATCGCGTGTTCTGGTACCTACCAACGGAATAAACAGAGTGAATATCATGATGATTCCCGCAGTTACCACTTCTACAATTACTGCAGGTTCTATATCTACCGTTTCATTACCCAACGGAACCAAAGTAAAATTTGATGGAAGCTTTAAAGATGCCAACGGAAACGCCTATTCAGGAAATGTGAGCGTAGGAGTTTTTCATTTAGCACCATCCAGCCAATATCTTAATGAATTAATGCCGGGTTCTTTTTTGGCGACTAATTCAGGAGGAAATACCAGAGTAATGGAAACATTTGGAATGCTGCATGTACAGCTGACAGGAAGTGCGGGACAAAACCTTCAGATTGCAAACGGTCACACCGCAGAAATCACAGTTCCGGTGGATGCTTCGCAAACTTCAAGCTCGCCGGGCACAATACCATTATGGTCTTATAATGAAGAGACAGGGATCTGGCAGGAAGATGGTTCGGCTACCAAGATTGGAAATGCTTATGTAGGAACAGTAAGTCATTTTTCATGGTGGAATTGTGATGCACAGTTTGAGCAGGCTACAATGAAAGTAACCGTAAAAAATGCAGCAGGGCAGGTTTTGCCTAATATTAAAGTAGCATTGAAGAGAAATTCCCAATCGTATGAAACTTACGGAATGACAGATAATACAGGAATGGTCTCAGGAATTGTTCCGGCAGGTGAAACCCTTAGTTTAAAAGTTTACGATGTTTGTAATAATGTAATGTATACATCTAATGTGGGCCCATTTCCGGCTGGAGTCATCACAACTATAGCAGATATTACAGTAAATCCAGCTGCATCTACCAGCTATACCATTCAGGGAATTCTGAAAACATGTGCCAATACTAACGTGAGCGATGGTTATGTAGTATTGAAATCAGTGGGGAATACAAATTATTTCCAGTATATGTCAGTTCCGGTAGACAGTAACGGAAGTTTTACGTTCAACACTTATTCATGTACAGCAAATCCACAGTTTATGTATGAAGGATTTGATACCGTCAATTTTCAGACAACCAATGAAATTACTTTCACAGCCACATCTAATAATATAAATCTGGGGAATATCATGGCTTGTAATTCTTTGAGTGAATTTATCACTTATAAAATTGATAACCAGTCTGTAGTTACTGTAATGGGAACGTTCAATGGACAATGGACAGGTCTTATTCCTACGTCACCTAATATGCAGCCTAAACAATTGAGGATAAATTCAATCAATCCTGCAGGACCATTTTTTTCTATGACTCAAAATAATATGCTAGGAGTTGCTGCAAGTTTTACTACGGATTATATGTTTGAACTTTCCGGAGCAGTGATTACCCCAAGCAATGGAAATTTGGTGATTAACGTAACCTCTTTTGGAGCAGTAGGAGATTATATCGATTTTACAGTTAATGGAACATATAGCAATAATTCAGGAAATCATACCTTCACTGCAACAGGACATGTGAAACGAGATATGTAATAACACTATAAATAGAAAAGGACCCTTGAGGTCCTTTTTTATTGGTATTTTAATGATTTATTCTCTGTCAAAACGAGCTAATTTTTTATCCACCCAAATCGTTGCAAAAGGGAAAAATGCGGACAATAGGGCAAAAACAAAATCTTCATCGTCCCAGTTATAAATTTTTCTTGCAGGAAGGCAGAGTAAGAGATAAAGTGTAAAAAATAATCCGTGTAAACTGCCAATAACACTGATAAAGATAATAGAATATAAATTTTCATCATATCGAATCCAGATCATCGCAACACAATATAGTAAAAGACAGGAAATAGCTTCTGCAAGACAAATCTGTTTGAACCATTTGATGATTTTTTCCTGAGAATATTTTGAGAATATTTTTTCGATGAATTCCATTTCTTGAGGTATGAGGTGAGAGTTAAAAAGATAAGAGTCTTTCTCTGGATTTTACTTTTAGCCTCTCATTTCTGATTTGCAAAATTACTTATAAAAACTGCTACCATCCAAATATTCAAAAACTTCAGGAGGTAACATAGGTCTTACATTTTTGCCGTCTTTAATCATATTACGGATTTCAGTAGCAGAAAGCTCTATTACCGGTGCCTTTATCAGAGAAATATTTTCATGCTGCAAATAGTCAGAATCAGCTTTTTCTCCTTCAAATACTCTTGGATAAACAATGATATGATGATTTTTGATCAGAATATCAGAATTTTTCCACTTGTGAAGGCTCTTCAGATTATCTTCTCCCATAATCAGACTGAAAGAATATTCAGGATATTTTTCATGGAGATAGGTAAGGGTATCGATAGTATAACTTGGCATCGGAAGAGAGAATTCTACATTAGAAGCCCTCATATTCGGATAATGCTTTACGGCAAGCTGTACCATATCAAGCCTGTTATGATCTTTCAGTAAAGATTTTTTGTCTTTAAACGGATTTTGTGGGCTCACTACAAACCAAAGCTCATCCATATCAGAATTTTCCAGAATATAATTCGCCAGAATAAGATGTCCGATATGAATAGGATTGAATGATCCGAAAAATAAACCGATTTTTTTCATTTTTTGTTAGATAGTAGGTAGCGGATAACAGGTTACAGTACTTTGGAATATAAAAAAGGATTAGGTTTGTAGATTGACAAAGTTTCCTGTTTATTCTGATTTTACCTGCAACCTAAATCCTACAAGCTTTTTATTCCCTGAATTTTACATCCTTAATATTTAAATAATGAGTGACATTGCCCTTCCAGTGGTTTTCTTCAAGGGTAAAAGCAAGGTCGAAATTTTTATTTTTAAAATCTTCAACAAATGGCCCTAGCTTGAATCCTACACATTCAATATTTCGTCCTGTAGATTCCTGCTTGATATAAAACTTCAGGTGGTTATTGTCTTTCCCCATTGTTTTCACATATCCTGACAGTTTCTGATTGGTCAATGTGAAAATTGGTTTCATATTGTGAGGTCCAAATGGAGCCAGTTTTCTGTGGAAATTGATAAACTCTCTGTTGATTTCATCAACTGTAATTTCAGTATCAATAGCAATGGAAGGCTCTTTCTGATGGTCTTTGATTTTTTCAGAAACAATTTTTTCAAACTTTTCCCTGAAAGCCTCAAACTTATCTTTCTCCATAGAAAGTCCTGCAGCTGCATGATGGCCTCCGAACTTAAGGAAATATTCGGAACACATATCAAGAGCTTCGTGCACATCAAAATCGGAAACAGATCTCGCAGAAGCTACCATTTCTCCGTTATTACCATCAGTAAATACCAGTGTGGGTTTGTAATAGGTTTCAATAAGCCTGGAAGCTACAATACCAATCACGCCTTTATTCCATTCAGGATGGTAGACGATTGTTGTATGTTTGGTTTCCTGCTGAGACTCTATAATTTGGTTCAATGCAGAAAGAGTAGAATTCATATCCAGTTCTCTTCTTTCATCGTTGAGGTTCATGATGTCACTTACAATCTGGTTGGCATGTTTCAGATTGTCGGAAACCATAAGTTCCACGGCGGCTTTACCATGAGATATTCTTCCGGCAGCATTAATCTTAGGAGCTATTTCAAAGACAATATTGGAAATTTCAAAATGAGAAAGTTTATCCTCAGGAATTAATAGCCTTAATCCCAGATTTCTGGTCTTTCTAAGGGTTTTTAATCCCATTTTAGCCAATACTCTGTTTTCTCCTGTCATAGACACAATGTCTGCAGCAATAGAAATGGCAAGAAGATCAGTCAGTTCAAATAATTCTGCTTCCGGTAATTTATAAATCGTATTTAATCCCTGGCAAAGCTTAAAACCGACCCCGCATCCTGACAGCTCTTTGAAAGGATATCGGCAGTCATTTCTTTTAGGATCAAGTACAGCCGCAGCATCCGGAATTTCATCGCCCGGAAGGTGATGGTCACAGATAATAAAATCAATATCCAGATTACTGGCATAGTTGATCATATCCAATGCTTTGATTCCACAGTCCAATGCAATGATTAGTGAAAAGCCGTTTACTTTGGCAAAATCAATTCCCTCGGTAGAAATTCCATATCCTTCAGAATTTCTGTCCGGAATATAGTAGTCTAAATATTTTTTCTCAACAATCTTGCTGAGATAAAGGTACATTAAAGCCACTGCTGTGGTTCCGTCCACATCATAGTCACCATATACCAGTATTTTTTCTCCATTTTCAATAGCCGTTGCAATGCGCTCTACAGCTTTTTGCATATCTGCCATTAAAAACGGATTATGTATATCGTTAAGGTTCGGTTTAAAAAATTCTCTGGCCTTTTGATAGTTGTCAATCCCTCTTAAAACGAGGATTTTAGATTCAAAAGTACCAAAACCAAGTGACGAACTTAGTCTGTCCACAACTTCCTCATCGGGTTCAGGCTTGTAAATCCATTTTTGACTCATTTCACAAAAATAAGGAAAAAAAATAGCATTCCGGAAAGAACTGGAGCGAAGTTTCAACTTAATAATTGTTAAAAAAAGGCTATCTTCGTGCTCCAAATTTTAAAATGATTATGAAAAAAATTACACTGTGCCTTATGCTATTAGGGGCTATGTATTCGATCAATGCACAAAAAATTAACCTTGGCAAAGCTGCCGGAATGGTTTCAAATGGTGCAAAAGCCTTAACATTTACCAACGAAGATGCGGTGAAATTATCCAAAGAATCAGTAGACTGGATGGATAAAAATAATGCCGTAGCAGGACCCAAGGATCCGTATACCGTGAGACTGAACAAACTGTTTGGAAAACACAAATTTCAGGACGGTCTGAATTTGAACTATAAAGTTTATAAAGTAAAAGATATCAATGCGTTTGCCTGTGCAGACGGAAGTGTGCGCGTGTTTTCTTCTCTGATGGATATCATGACAGACAATGAATTGCTTGCCGTTATCGGACATGAAATCGGGCACGTGAAAAATCAGGACACAAAAGATGCCATGAAATCCGCTTATCTAAAGGCGGCGGCATTAGATGCTGCATCATCCGCGTCTTCTGCAGTGGCTACTCTTAATGAGACTCAGGTTGGAAAGATGGCCAATGCGTTTTTAGACGCTTCACACAGCAAAAAACAGGAGTCTGAAGCAGATACCTATTCATATGACTTTATGAAAGCTAATAAATATGATGTTGTGGGAGCTTATACAGCTTTCAAAAAATTAGCTTTGCTTTCACAAGGAAGTACACAAACTAACTTTGAGAAGATGTTCAATTCTCATCCCGACAGCAACAAAAGGGCAGAGTCTATTAAAAAGAGAGCCGAAAAAGATGGAATATGGAAAGATCCGGGAACAGTATCTTTACCTACTGCAAAACTGACAAAATAATTTTTTGTTTTTCAATAAAAAAGCCTCAAAGCACAGCTTTGAGGTTTTTTCTATAAATTATAATGTGGTAATGGATTAAGAGTACATTTTTTCTCTTAATTCTTTTACTTTTTTATCAGCAAGGTATTCGTCATAAGTCATTTCTCTGTCGATAATTCCGTTAGGAGTCAGTTCAATGATTCTGTTACAGACTGTTGAAAGCATTTCGTGGTCATGAGATGCCAATAAAAGATTTCCT
>JASLCD010000370.1 GCA_030146295.1 Chryseobacterium sp. | reverse complement strand
ATATGTTATCAACATTGTCAAGAAAAATGCTGATGTGCCTTACAGGACTCTTTTTGGGATTCTTCCTGTTGATTCATTTCCTTGGAAATCTTCAGCTTTTTCTACCACAAGAACAGGCGCACCTTCAGTTTAATGCGTATTCACATTTTTTATCCGGAAATATCATTATCAAAATAGTTTCTTACGTTTTGTATGCCAGTATCATTCTGCATGCTGTAGACGGACTTATTATTACATTAAAAAATAAAAAGTCAGGAGGCGGTTATCAGACAGACAGACGTGGAAGAGCCAGCAAATGGGCTTCCCGAAATATGGGAATCCTTGGAACATTCATTCTGATCTTCCTTGTGATCCATTTCCAGAACTTCTGGTATATCTATAAATTCGGTAATCCTCCTTTGGATGAAAACGGAAATAAAGATCTCTATATTCTGGTTGTAACGGTGTTCAAAGAATGGTGGTATGTCCTCATTTATGTACTGTCTATGATCGCGCTGTGCTATCACCTTATTCATGGGATACACAGTGCTGTAAGAACATTGGGATTGTATCATCCTAAGTTTGTACAATGGTTTAAAACTATCGGGATTGCCTATTCAATCATTATCTGTGTAGGTTTTGCATTGATGCCGGTGTATGTATTCTTTACTTATCATTAAACAGAACGGTCATGATTTTAGATTCAAAAATACCACAAGGCCCATTGGAACATAAATGGGAAAATTATAAAAAGAAAGCAAGACTTGTCAACCCTGCCAACCGTAAAAAACTGGATGTGATTGTTGTGGGAACGGGACTTGCAGGAAGTTCTATTGCTGCTTCATTAGGAGAAATGGGCTATAATGTCAAATCATTCTGTTTCCAGGACAGCCCGAGAAGAGCACACTCTGTAGCAGCACAGGGAGGAGTGAATGCAGCAAAAAATTATAAAAACGATGGTGACAGTGTTTATCGAATGTTTGTAGACACGCTGAAAGGAGGCGATTTCAGAGCCCGTGAAGCCAATGTATACCGTATGGCAGAATGTTCTCTGAACCTCATTGATCAGGCTGTAGCTCAGGGAGTTCCTTTCGGTCGGGAATATGGAGGATATCTGAACAACAGGTCTTTCGGAGGCGTTCAGGTAAGCCGGACATTCTATGCCAGAGGGCAAACGGGACAGCAGCTGCTTCTGGGTGCTTATCAGGCTTTGATGAGACAGGTAGGAAAAGGTTCTGTACAACTGTTTTCAAGACATGAAATGCTTGACCTGGTCACTATTGACGGTAAAGCCAGAGGTATTATCGTAAGGAATTTAGACACGGGAGATATTGAAAGACATGCCGCCCATGCTGTCATATTGGCAACGGGAGGTTACGGAAAAATCTATTACCTGTCTACACTCGCTATGGGATGCAATGGTTCTGCAATATGGAGAGCTCATAAAAAAGGAGCTTTGATGGCTTCTCCAAGCTGGATTCAGGTACATCCTACTTCTCTTCCGCAATCCGGAGATTATCAGTCTAAACTGACCTTAATGTCCGAATCATTACGTAATGACGGAAGAATCTGGGTTCCCTTAAAAGAAGGGGAAAACAGACCACCGAATGATATTCCAGAAAATGAAAGAGACTATTATCTGGAAAGAAGATATCCGGCTTTCGGGAATCTTGCTCCTAGGGATATTTCCTCCCGTGCCGCCAAGGAAAGAATTGATGCAGGTTTTGGAATCGGACCATTGAAAAATGCAGTATATCTTGATTTTTCAAAGGCGATACAGGAACAGGGAAAAGATAAGATCAAGGAAAAATATGGAAACTTATTCGATATGTATCTCAAAATAACAGGATATGATGCGTATAAAGAACCTATGATGATCTCCCCTTCTGCCCACTTTTCAATGGGTGGACTCTGGGTGGATTATGAACTGATGACTACTGTTCCGGGGTTGTTTGCGTTGGGTGAAGCTAATTTTGCCGATCACGGAGCCAACAGATTGGGAGCTAATTCCCTTCTGCAAGCTTCCGTAGACGGATATTTCATTGCACCTTATACCATTGCCAATTATCTGGCTGATGAAATTCACACCGGGAAAATTTCACCGGATACTGTTGAATTTGAGCAGGCTGAAAAAGCTGTTAAAGATCAGATCAACGATTTCATCAATATCAAAGGAACCAAAACTGTTGATTACTTCCACAAAACATTAGGAAAACTCCTGTATGACTATTGCGGACTGGCCAGAAATGAAGAAGGACTGAAATATGCCATTCAGGAAATCCGAAAACTGAAGCAGGAATTTTACAAAGACGTACGAGTTTCCGGACAAGGAGATAAAATGAATACTGAACTGGAAAAAGCAGGCCGTGTCGCCGATTATTTCGAAATCGGAGAACTGATGTGCTATGATGCTTTAACCCGCAACGAATCCTGCGGTGCCCATTTCCGTGAAGAGTTCCAGACTCCGGACGGAGAAGCTATGAGAAATGATGCGGAATACCAGTTTATCTCGGCATGGGCATGGGCAGGTGAAAATAACGAACCTGAACTGATTAAGGAGCCTTTAACCTTTGAAGAAATTCAGCCAACGGTAAGAAGTTACAAATAAAAAAACAGAAAATTATGGATTTACATCTTAAGATATGGAGACAGAAAGACAGTAAAAGTGAAGGAAAACTGGTGGGTTATGACCTGAAAGGATTGAATTCTCATATGTCTTTCTTGGAAATGCTGGATACCTTAAACGAAAAACTGATCATAGAAGGTAATGAGCCGGTAGAGTTTGATCATGACTGCCGTGAAGGAATCTGTGGACAATGCGGAATGATGATTAACGGTATTGCCCATGGTCCTCTGAAAAATACAACCACCTGCCAGCTTCATTTGCGGTCTTTTAAAGATGGGGAAACAATTCTGATAGAACCCTTCCGTGCTGAGGCATTTCCGGTGAAGAAAGATCTAAAAGTAGACCGCTCTGCCTTTGACAGAATTATATCTTCGGGAGGTTTTGTATCGGTGAATACTGGGCAGGCTCCTGATGCTACTGCCATTCCGGTAACCCACCAGACTGCTGAAGAGGCTTTTGATTCTGCGGCATGTATCGGATGTGGAGCTTGTGTTGCCACTTGTAAAAATGGAAGTGCAGCTTTGTTTACCTCTGCAAAAATCACCCATATGGCGCTTCTTCCTCAGGGAAAAGAAGAGCGAAGCAAAAGAGTGCTGGATATGATTGCCCAAATGGATACGGAATTATTCGGGCACTGCTCCAATACGGAAGCCTGTGAAGTGGAATGCCCGCAAGGAATTTCCGTCCTGAATATTGCCAGAATGAATTTTGAGTATAACAGAGCTTTGTTTTTCAGGAAGAAGAATTAAGCTGAGAAAAATAAAGATAATACATGTAAAAGGACGAATTTGAAGATTCAAATTCGTCCTTTTTACTTTTTGTCAGAGATGGAAAAGTTTTCTTTTTAAGCATCCATCATTGCTACCACTCGTGCCGGAGCTGCTGATCCACCGACAATTTTAAGCGGAAATACACAGATTTTAAATCCGGATGAAGGCAATGCACTCAGGTTGGTAAGCTGCTCGATATGCAGATATTCTTTTTCAATTCCTACGCGGTGACCTTCCCAAAAGAACTCGGGATCATTGAGTTCCTTGGCCTTCTGAGCCATATATTTCAGAGGAAGATCCCAACCCCATTGGTCTATTCCCATTACTTTCACCCCCTGATCAATCAGCCATTCTGTAGCTTCTTTGCTCATTCCCGTTCCTTTTTCTACAAAATCGGGAGTTCCCATCATTTTATCACGATCCGTTCTGATGAGTACGATATTTCCTTCCTGTATGGTGATTCCGTTTTTATCCAAATCTTTTTTCAGATCATCAATGGTGATGGCCACAAAATCTTCTTTATGAGTACAGTCGATCACAATTCCGTCTCCATAGCACCACTCCAATGGAATCTGATCTATCGTTTTAGCGGGTTTCCCTTCTACGACAGGTCCATAATGCCATGGTGCATCAATATGAGTGGTGGCATGAAGCCCCATATTTTTAATCGTATCATCTGCCCAGCCTATCCAGTTTTTAGGAAAAAGTCTTGACGGAAGTCTTAACGCCAGACGAATCAACCAATGTGATTTTCTATGGGCTTTATGTTTGATTTTCACCCGCATGAACCATGGGTCTCCTGCATTATACTGAATCGGCTTTGTTAAATCGACAAGTGTTGTTTTCATATGATTTAGGTAAGGAGGCAAAGATAGGGAATAACGTAAAAAAGACGAATAGATATTAGCAAACGAAAAAAGATTAGTCATTAGCTAATCTTTTTCTAATTCTATCGGGTTTTCATATTTTTTGTTTTCCTCTCTTTCTTTTTGCCTTTGCCTTATCATTTCTTGACCATGTATAATGGTTGTTCCATAACTTGCGAGTACAGCAGCGGCATTGGCTTCATTATTTCTAACTGCTTGCTTTAATTTTTGTTGTGTGGTTTCTATCGCTTCTGTATATCTGCTTTTTTTAATGGTAATTAATTTACCTTTTAATTTAGAGGCAGATATAGATTTTACCAGTTCAAAATCAAAATCTCCTTTATCATCGGTTATTTTGACAATCAGTCCTGGTAATCCGCTAAATTTATATGGACCGTAAGGCAACGGAATTTCGGGATCATACCATGCTATCCAGTTCCGGCCTTTAAAAGTAACTTCTGCTTTTTTACAAATAATTGTATTGATTACTTTGGTCTCATCCACAAGCCTCCAATTCTTTATTATTGGTTCTTTATAGGTAAGTAAAGACATTCCAGCTGATCTAAAATATTGTATATTTTCGTTGGATTGAATTATGGTAAAAGATAAACCTGTTTTTGGAATCACTACCCCTTTTTTCCAGCCAAGAGTTATACTACCATCAGCATTCTTTGTGCTTGTTCCTGAAGTGGCCATTACCGAATCACCTTTTAGCGATATAACACTTACAAAAAATGCACGGTTATCTCCTATCTGTAATGAGAATTGTTCTTCATGCCGGTAATCACTCCGTGTATCGAATTTTGCTTTTAATTGATAGGTAAATTCCCCACGCAGAGTATCCTGTTTGTATGATTGTGTATAAAATAAAACACTATAAAATAAAATGAATAGTTGTATTAGTTTTTTATAGCAATGCATAAGAGATATTTTCATTATAAATTGCATTTATAGTATTTACTTTTACTATAAATGCATTTACATTAATTAGGCTAGATTATTACTAGGTCCATAGTGAGAAGCGGGCTTACAATAATTTGCTTCAAGAGCTTCAGCCCAAGCATTTGCTTGCTCTGCTGTCCAATCTTGAGTGGTTGTAGCTTGTACTCCACAAGAAGTTTCAGCATACCAAACTTGACCTGCCTTTACAGTTTTAAGCTCTTCACGAGTCATTTTTTAATTTTTTTTTATAAATATGTTTTTTAATTAGTTCTCAAATATATAGAACTAAGTCAAACCTATAGAATGTTTTTTTATTATGTTAATCATTTGATTATATGGTGAAAACATATTTTTCAATTAAATTTTTTTGGATAAAATTGATTTTGTTTAATCACATTCCTTAATCAAAAAAAATATTGATGAAAAAATTGCTTTTTGTTATTTTTTTATATGTTAAATAATTAATTTCAAACAGAGATTTTATATGTAAAGTTTAATTATTTTGATGCATCATTATCCTTTTGCTTTGTTGCCTTTTCTTAAATTCCTTTAGGAATCATAATCTTCTTCGGATCATTTTCGTCATACATAATCTCAATAGTTCCTTGTTGAGGAATGGAAGAGAGCTTCAAAAGGCTGACAACTTTCTTATAAACAGCAATATGTTCAGTACCTCTGAAATCTTTGAAACTTACCTGAAACATGATTTGTGGCTGATCGTTTACTGTAAGGCCTGTCTGGCTTACACTGATGATATTGGCTTTAGCATTTCGTCCCGTAAACATAAGACGTTCATCTTTTTCATTTTTAAAATATTTTCCGAAAATAAACTGGAAGATCAATACAAAAATAAGGATCATCACTCCACTGAAAATAATCGGGTGCATAAAGGTGAGAAACCTCCATCCAAAATCGAAAGATTCTTTGGTGTAGAAGTAATAATACAGCCCCATCACATAAGCAAGCATCAGTACGATAAATATACCCCTAAGCATCATTCCCGAAGAGTTAAATTGGGTCTGCTGGCCGGCTAACATAAAATAAGGACTTTGTGTGGTATTGGGATTGAGTAAAACCTTAACGGCATTTCCTGTATCAAATCTTTTTTCCAGTGGTTTTGTATCATGAAACATCATCTTATGTTCGATCTGAGCATTCCTCAGATTAGCAAAGGAAAGAACAATCTCAATGATGTTGATATTGGATTTCGGATCATACTTCAAAAGTTTATAATCAATAATTTTTGCCTCTCTTGGAATACCGTTCCTCAAAATAGACTGAATGGTATTTCTTTCTTTGAGGGTTTTGAAAAAAAGATGATTAACAAAGTAAACAAGAATATAGCCCCATACCATCAAAGAAAAACCGAGATATCCATAGCTCACGGCCAATGAATTTCTCGGTTCTGCTGTTACTTCCGAAGTCATCATATAAATGAATATCGGAAAAGGGATACAGAAAAAAAGGATATAGACGGCCCAGAAAATGATCATGAATTTCATAACTGTTATTTTGTGTGGTGAGATAAAGTTATGATATTATAATGGAATGGCCGACTTCTTTTTATACCTCTTTTTCGAAATAAAGTCTGTAGTATTTTCCTTTATCATCTTCACCCGTTTCGATTTTCTGTCGGTCTCCGTGGATGTAAATGTGGAAGTTTTTATCCAGCTTAATGATACTTTTAAAATGTCTTTGTGTCTTTTTTACTGCTGCTTCACTGATCGGAAATTCTTCAGCAATATTCACCTGCATATCCTGTTCGTAATCTGTTTTAAAGTTCACGAAACTTTCAATCACGTGCTCATCTCCCAATACCTCATTCGCAAATTCATCCAGTTTGAACTCTTCTTTTTCTTTGAAGAAATTGATAGATTTATTAAGGAAATCCGCCTGGTCTGCTTTAGAAACTTCAAATTCCTGAGGAAGCTGTTTTGTGATATAGTCTTTATAAACCATCAAGGCTTCCTGCGTGTGGAAATATTCATCATCACGCTGTTTTACTTTCAGGAAGTCTTCAAACCAATAATACATATCTCCGTTTTTGTTATTATCAACCACGGAAAGCACATATCCGGTTTCTTTATTGTTATTGTAGATCAAAGCGGCTTTATCAATTTTAGACAGCCCTATTCCCTGATCTTTTTCAATATCAAATGTTTCTTCCGAAGGAGTGATTTTCAGGAAAGATTCTCTCTTCTCTGTTTTGAAGATCCCGATTTTATCCACTTTATCAGGACGGTCACTTTCATCTTCAAAAAGAACTATGAAAAGTTCTCCACTCTGAACTCTTGGGTTTTCTGCCGCTTCGAAAAGATGTTTTGCAATATTTTCAGATTCCCAGATGAATTTTGCTTTATCATCAAAAATTTCTGATACAGCACTATACACCGGATTATTGACCAGATAAGTGTCACTGTAAAAATGAAAAGTTTCTTCCGATTTAAAAGAACCTAAAAAGTAGTCTTCAAGCATTTCTGCCATTCCTTCTTCCAGTTTCAATTCCTCCTGGGAAAGTGTCAGCGAATCTCCGTTGATCTTATTTCCGACTCTGTGTACTATTATTTTTGAAAACATTTTTCTGAATATTTGGACTGCAAAGATATTCATTCTTATCCTTTCTGCGAAACTTAAAAATGTTCATTTTATACCGCTCTCTTTTGATCACCCAGTCAAAAATTCTCTGAATTTCCGCCATGCTCCGAGGGAAGGGAATTCTCAGTCGTTCATTTGTAGTGGCAGGTAACATACGTTTTTGTCTCTCATTTCCAAATTGATAAAAACCTTATCATTTTGACATGCTTTATTTGTTTAAAAAACCAAGATCAAAACACATAAAACACTACAAAACAACACTTTAAACCCAATCAGATTCCAACGGAATACCATTGGCATCATCATTTGAAAACATAGAAAAATGGACTTAAAGACTTTAAACAGACTCGACAAGCTCAGAAGATTAAAAAGCAAAGGACCTGAAACTCCAAAGTGGCTGAAGCCTTATCATATGCTCTTTTTCGCTTTTTTAACCATTTTCATCTTTGGCGCTATCATCAGAATGCTGGAACAGAATCACCATTAAAATATAATATTATGAATTATCTACAAGCCGTAAAGGAAATCACAGAGGTGGTTCCCGATTTTGAAAAAGAAGTAAAAGAAATCAAAATTCAAAATTCATACAGTATCATCCGCACTTTCACAGAGCGTATCAAAAACATGATCCGCCAGAATGACAAAAATCTACTGTTCAGAAGTTTACAAAAAATGGACAAAATTTACACTGACGGAGATACCATATTAAAAAATGCTATTGAGACTACTTTTATCTATTCTCTGGACAATTGTACCGCTTTCTGCAGTGAAGAATACAGAAAAGTGATTTTTAGTCACATTTCCAACAACCTTCAGAAGGTATATTCAAGACAAATTTACAGTCACGGTATATAAAGGTTTTATTACATTTTTTATCCGTTTCATTACAAAGTGTTTAAATTAAACAAAAATTAAAATAACTCACAATCAATAGATTATGAAAAATAAAATAAGAAGAATTTCAGACTGGAAAACCTGGAAAACAACGACTAACAGACACAATACAGAGATATTGATCACTCACATTGCTGTGATTGCAGGAGTATTTATTTTTGCAGCCTGCCTTTAAATTTTGGTATACATTTCGCTGCAATAAAAAGTGTTTGAAAAATTCTTAATTATGATGAAAGTACAAATGCAAACTATTAATCAAAAAA
>JASLCD010000054.1 GCA_030146295.1 Chryseobacterium sp. | reverse complement strand
GTTTTCTTTTGAAATTCTCAAAAGTTCGGCATCTGTGATACATTCCACATTATTTTCAGAAACAGTGCCATTGATAAAATCTGAATAGGAAGTGAAAAATCCAGGTGGACAATTGATATGAGTGGTAACTTCACTGCCGTTCTGGTCATGATAAAAAAGTCTGAGATAGCCTGAAACAATATAATAAAGATAATGAGGAACTTTCCCCGCTTCTTCGATCACCGTATTTTTTGAAAACACTACCGGTTCAAAATATTGTTTGACAGCTTCTATTTCTTCACTGGAAAAATCATGGCCTGACCGGATATATCGTAAAAGCTTGTCGTACATCGAAGTGAATATTTTTGATACTTTTACAAAGCTAGCAAAAGAAAGCTTCAAAATTTATTGGTTAAAAAAATATTCCCCTGCTCATGTAACATTCCGGATTTCATAATTGTCTTGTTTACATAATCGAAAGGAAGCACTGATAAAAAGAGTAACTGAGATAAGTAAGAATATTGAACCAGGATAAAAACTATACCACAGCCAGCAGTTTCTTTTACGATGCAGATCTGCTGGCTATTTATTTACTCGCTGCCCAGTGCCTGACCGTAATAAAATAATATCCTATTCCTCCGGCAAAGTAAGCCAGCACATCAAAAATATCTCCGGTAAAGTGTACTGATAGTTTCGGGCAAAGTATTTCAAACAAAAAAGAAAGGTAAAGCACTGACGTCAATACAAATTTAAAATCTGGTTTCCATTGACCGCCTAAGATAGAATTCATGATATATTCTATCAGATAACAATACATAGGAACGGTAATGCAATCTGTAAAATAATCATTGATAAAGGGAATATAAATTCCATTTCTTCTCAATAAAGCAATCACTCCCCAAACTGCCAGTCCCAGCAGAAACCAATATGAAATTCTTCCTTTCATCACATATGGAGCACAGCCATTATTACCCCAAGAACAACCTGCAGTATTTTGGATATAACTTCCTGGGGATCAGATTTATTTTCTTTTTCGTTGTTATCCGCAGTTTCATAGTTGAATTTTTGCTTCCCTTCCATTGCTCTAAGATTTAATACTGCAAATATATAAAATTAGAACAATTGTTCTAATCTTAAAAATATGATTTATATCCACTCTTATATTCTTATCTTTGAAAGATGAAGACCAAGGATAAAATTCTGTCTAAAGCGCTGGAATTATTTAATGAGAAGGGATATAATAATATCACTACAAGACATATTGCTGCTGAACTCAACATCAGCCCCGGCAATCTGCATTATCATTTCAGACATTCGGAAGACATCATTAAAATCCTTTTCGCAGAACTTACCCTAAAAATGGATGAGCTGCTGAATCAAATGAAAAAAACAGAGAATAAAACGCTGGACAATCTTTATCAGTTTACCTTTTCCATATGTGGTATTTTCTATTCTTATCGTTTTATATTTATTAATTTTATAGATATCCTCAACCAGATTCCTGAAATAGAATCCCAATATGAAGGAATCAATTTCAGCAGAAAAGAAGAATTTCAGCTGATCTTTTCAGATCTTCAAAAGAGTAATATTTTTCAAAAAGAAGTTCCCCATTTTATCGTAGACTGTCTTATTGAACAGATTTTCATTATTGCAGACAACTGGCTTACCCACAACAGACTTATCTTAAAGCTTAATCCACCAGAAGCGATACGGCATTACACTCTTCTTCAGATGAACCTCTTCTATCCGCTTCTCAATAAAGAACAGCAAAAACTTTATGAACAACACTACATCCGATAGTCTCAAAATCAACATCAGAAAAGGGACCCATGATGATCTCCCGGAAATGTTGGAGCTTTTTACAGCTACTATAGATGAAGTGTGTAAAAAGGACTACACATTTTTACAGCTTGAAGCATGGAAATCCGGTGCAGAGAACGGAGAAAGATGGATGAATGTGATGAGCAGTCAATATGTTTTAATTGCTGAAAGCGGAAATCAGATGGTGGGTTTTTCTACGCTCGATCAGGGAAATTATATTGATCTGTTTTTTGTACATAAAGATTATCAGCAGAAAGGTATTGCTTCCATGTTGTATGCTGTAATTGAAAAAGAAGCTCTGCAACATCATAAAAAAAGCCTCACAGCAGATGTAAGCAGAACTGCCAGACCTTTTTTTGAAAAAATGGGCTTTCAGGTTGTTCAGGAGCAGGCTGTCCGTATAAAAGGAATGACGCTCACCAATTATAAAATGGAAAAAAAACTCATCTCATAATTTTCTGATTTATGGAATTACAGCCGGAATACCATGAATTCAGAATTTCAGTTCCTCAGGAATTTGAAAATGTTTTTACGCATTTTTATTTTGCTGAAAACACTTCTGACAAACCGGTTTCAAAAACACTTTTGCCTACCTACCAGACTATTTTGTTATTCTGTTTTGGAGAAAGTGCCACCATGTCTACCCGGGAAAAGACCACCATTGCTGTTGATAAGTGTATGGTATTTGGTCCGGTAAGGCAAGCATTTGATTATACACTTCCGGCGGGATGTTCTATTATGGTCGCCAACTTTAAAGATGATGCCTTCTTCAGATTTTTTGGAAAGGTATCCATTGAACACTCCGTAAGGCATCCGGATGAACTGCTGGAGGAAAATTGTTTTACAACTCTATGGTATCAGCTGTCAGGATTAGGTTCTCCCCAGGAACAGGTGAATCATATTCTTGAGTTCTGCCGCCCTTATCTTCAGCACCAGGACAATACCAGTAAGCTTTTGAGCAGTTTTGAAAATAAACTTTTAAATCCTGTCAAAGTCATTGCGGAACAAACGCATCAGACGGAAAGAAATATCCAGCGCAAGCAGAAAGAGCAATTCGGGTATTCATTAAAGGAACTTACCCGCTACAACCGTTTTTTAAAAGCAATAAAAATCATTGAAGAGGAAACCGTGAAACAGGATAAAGTAAAATGGTTTACGATTATTGATGAGTGCGGATATTATGATCAAAGCCAGCTTATTCATGATTTCAAACATTTTATTAACATTTCACCTGCTCAGTATTTAAAATTCCAGCAGGAGATCTGTAATCCAAAATCCCAATAAACTTTTCGTTTTCTTACAATTTTTGCAAAGTACATCCTCCTACTTTTGTCTCATTAATCTTAACAAAAAAAACAATGAGACATTTAATAATTTACGCCCATCCGAATGAAAACAGTTTAAATCATCAACTTTTAAACACTGTTGTTGAAACACTTCAATCCCGAAATCAGGAGATCGTCGTGAGAGATTTGTATACCCTAGATTTTGATCCTGTTCTTTCTTTGGCTGATATGCAGGGGCAACGCATGGGGAAAGTATCGGATGATATAAAAACAGAACAGGAATATATTACATGGGCAGAACAGATTACTTTTATTTATCCTATCTGGTGGACGGGTCTTCCTGCTATGATGAAGGGGTATATAGACCGTATTTTCAGCTATGGTTTTGCCTACCGCTATGATCAGGGTATACAGAAAGGACTTCTGACAGGAAAAAAAACCGTCATTATCAATACCCATGGAAAATCGCATGAAGAATATGAACAGATGGGAATGGATAAAGCCCTCACTTTAACTTCAGATAAAGGAATTTTCATCTATTCCGGATTGGAAATTATCCGACATCTGTTTTTTGATAAAGCTGATAGAGCTACCTCCGAGAATCTTGAGATCTGGAAAAACCGGATTAGAAATCTGTATTCTGAACATACCTTAACTATTCAATAACAATTCATGAAAACAATCGCTGATAAACAAACCATTACCCCATTACCGCTCAGTACCTATGAGCTGATGAAGGAAATAATAAAATAGAGTTCTTACATCTTGATCCTGTATTTTGCTTTTAAGAGATTTATGGCATGAAATTAGCTTCAAAAACCGCAAGTAAAATTGTTTTGAACCATTATTTTAAGCCATTAGGATAGATGGACGGTTACGTTTTTTTTAAAAACAAATCTTGTTATAACCTTGCAATACGTCTTAATGGTTTAAATATTGGCTTCTCAGGAAATTCCTGTATATTTACATCTCAATGAAACACTTAAACAGTATATTACGTCTTCCATTCTTCAGTGAATATTATGCTCGAACTATCGTTCGGGAAGACTTTCTATATCTGTAATCCAATAAAAAATAATCTAACGTATATAGAGCCCGGACAGTACCTGTCCGGGCTTTTTTCATTTTAAAACTATTCAACATGATTCATCTATTACAAGAAAATGTGGCTATCATCCTGCCTGAAGACGGTCTGGAGGAAAAGCTTGCGCAGGCCCAAAAAGAAAACAGAAAGCTATCCATTAAACTGGGGTTTGACCCTACAGCTCCGGATCTGCATCTGGGACATGCCGTGGTGCTCAAAAAGCTGAAACAGTTTCAGGATCTGGGACATCAGATCATTATCGTTGTGGGAAGCTTTACAGCAAGAATTGGTGATCCCACAGGAAAAAATAAAGCCCGAAAACCTTTAAGTGCCGAGGAGGTGCAGCATAATGCACAGACTTATATCAACCAGCTTTCCAAAGTGATTGATGTTCAGAAGACAAAAATTGTTTTCAATTCTGACTGGCTGGATGTGCTTGCCTTTTCCGAGGTTATCCAGCTGCTCTCAAAAGTCACTGTAGCCCAATTGATGCACCGTAACGATTTTAATAAAAGATTTATGGAAAACACTCCTATTGCCATGCATGAACTGGTATATCCTATTCTTCAGGGTTTTGATTCTGTAAAGATTGAGTGTGACATCGAAATGGGCGGTACAGATCAGCTTTTCAACTGTACAATGGGAAGACAGCTTCAGGAAACTCACGGAATGCCTGCCCAGATCGTCATGTGCATGCCATTACTGAGAGGACTTGACGGGAAGGAAAAAATGAGTAAATCGCTGAACAATATCATCGGACTGACGGACAACCCTAATGAGATGTTCGGAA
This sequence comes from Chryseobacterium sp., assembly GCA_030146295.1. GTDB lineage: Bacteria > Bacteroidota > Bacteroidia > Flavobacteriales > Weeksellaceae > Chryseobacterium. Next base: position 10,364 of record JASLCD010000054.1, on the reverse strand, counting down.
AAACCATGTCTATTCCGGATGCATTGATTGAAGAGTTTCTCAACCTGACCACAGATTTTCGGGCAGAAGAAAAAACGGCTCTTATTTCCAGGATGGCAGAAGGCGAAAATCCTATGAACATAAAAAAACTCATTGCCAAAAATATCATTACCCAATACCATGATGCCACTTCAGCAGAAAATGCAGAACAATTCTTTATCAATCAGTTTCAGAATAAAAACTTTGAAGAGAAAGTATACCAACCTGTTTCTATAGGTTCTTTGAAGAGCATACAAAACAAAGTGTCTCTTGTAGAGCTTTGTCATCAGCTTAAAAATGACCTCAGCAAATCGGCGGTCCGAAGATTAATTGAGAGTGGAGGAATTCAGATCAATACGGCCAAAATAACGGACTCAAATGAGAAAATCGAACTGATCCCCCAAACCAAAATAAAAATCGGGAGAAGAGGCTTTTTTGAGCTATTATAAAGCTGGAAGACGGGAGCTGGGAGAAGGAGGAAGTTTCCGAATGATGATCAATACCCAAAGTGGGTTGCTTTAATTAAAAAAAGGAAAAGTACATTTTAATATTGCACCAACTTCCAGCTTCCCTCTTCGATCTTCCTACCTTCAACTTATTTCAATATCTTCGTCCTGTAAAAAACTTATTTCAATGAGCTACATCATGGTTGACATAGAGTCGGACGGCCCGATTCCCGGTGATTTTTCAATGGTCTGTTTTGGGGCCGTGCTCGTTACTGAGGAACTGGACACTACTTTTTATGGAAAGCTGAAACCTATTTCTGACAAATTCAATCCTGATGCTTTAGCGGTTTCCGGCTTCAGCAGGGAAGAAACAATGAGTTTTGATGATCCAGAACCAGTAATGCTTGCCTTTGAAGACTGGATTAAGACAAATTCCAAAGGCAGACCTATTTTTATCAGTGATAATAATGGTTTCGACTGGATGTTTATCTGCTGGTATTTTCATCATTTTCTCGGACGGAATCCTTTTGGCTTTTCTTCCAGAAGGCTTTCTGATCTTTACTGCGGACTGGAAAAGGATACTTTTGCCCAGTGGAAACATCTCCGTAAGACGGAGCACACTCACAATCCGGTAGATGATGCCAGAGGAAATGCAGAAGTTTTGCTATACATGAAAAAAGAGATGGGGCTGAAAATAGGTTTAAAATAATTCAGATTAAAATTACGTGGGAAGAAATACTGAAATTTATATGTTTAATAAGGAAAAGGCCTCTTCTTTTCTTTATGAGGATCTTCGGCATAAAACCTTTCCTACAAAAACATTCAAAGCATTTCTGGATGATAGAAAAAAAGAAATAGGCACCTATGATGTTACCTTTGAAAAAGTTTTAGAAAAGGTCAAAAATGACATCAATACCATAACGGCCGATGAACTGTTTGAAATTAATCTTTTTCTCATTGAAGAGGCCTATTCGGAATTGGCCGGAAAAGATTACTCTGCAAAAGAAAAATATCTTGAAGAATTGTATGACCGTTACGGAATCGTTCTTTTGTATGAACTTCCTACCTCAACGGTTTGTACCAGCTACATGTTTCAATATGGGAACTATACTCATTATTTCCCTATTTACGAATTGGAAAATTACGGACTGGGGCATAGTGATGGCGGCATTAATATGGATTCAACAGATTTTTTACAATTTAATGACTATATGATTATATTGATGAAAATGATGTTAGATAAAAAAATGGATGGCTATGAATATGAGTTTACAAAAAGTGAAGAAGATACCCTCCGGAATATAATGGCTGATCATCAGAATAACCTTATACTGTTTAAAGAAATTGAAAGAGAATGTGATTTCATAAAAGATAGCTCGGCTGATGGAAAAGGTCCTTATGCACAGACCATCTGTTATGCCTATTCATTTTTTAAACAATCCATTGAAATGAAGATGAGAATTAATGTTGAAAAAAATCCAAGAATTGTTATCTTAGATTCCTATTAATTCCGGCAGGTAATAATAACTGGCTAAACAACTGGATTTCACCTACAAATTATGAATACGAGTATCACCTACAGAAAAGCCTCAGAAAACGATATCGATTATCTTCTTGATCTAAGAACGAAAACGATGAATCCTCATTATGAAACTTCAGGGCTTTCTACTGACAAAGAGACTACCCTGCAAAGGATTCTGTATAAATTTGAAAATGCCAGTATTATTCTTTTAGACAACCACCCCATCGGGCTGTTAAAAGTAGACAGAACATTTACCAATATTGATGTTCTGCAGCTACAGATTGATCCCAGCCAACAGGGTAAAGGACTTGGAAAAAAGATTTTGTCTGATATCCTGGAGGAAGCTTCACTAGCAGGAAAAACGGTATCATTAAGTGTCTTAAAAACCAATAAGGCACAGCATCTTTATACAAGTCTTGGTTTTAGAATCGTGAATGAAGATCAATATTCTTATTTCATGGAAACGGAAAGGCAATAGCTGTTTTTTTAAAGTTTTGGCTCAAGCCGTTGGAATCTAAATCTATTTCTTAAACGGGCTGAAGCCTGTTTCTATTGAATATGGATAATGCTAAAATCAATTTTATCATTCTATTTTTTTGATTTAAACACAAATCTCACAAATAAATGAGCCCCAATAGCCACGGTCATCTGCGAGATCTGTAAATCTGAGATTACTTCACTACGTTCGCAATGACGGGTTACTGGTTTGCCATAGTTACATAGATTAATCTTCCGCCTTCTTCTGAGGAAAGCAATATTTTTTTACCATTGGTGAGTTCTACCATAGAACCGGGTGGAATTTCTTTTTGTTCTGTGACATCTTTCATTCCGGATAATCCCTGATTCACTAGCACCCATTTTCCCTGATGGAAGGTAAAATATCCTACAGGCATTTTATCCTGCATTGTCAGATTTTCGTTACGTATCACTTTTCTGGAAGCGTGCCATTTAAATAAGTATTGATTGTGATAAACCATCAGTCTGTGGTTTTCCGGCTTCCATACCTCATCATCAAATTTAAAATATAGGTCTAAAACGGGTAATGTTCCCTGATGAGGTGTTCCGCAGAACGGACATTTAGGTTTGCTCGTATTATCAAAGACGTACCATTTTTCGGTACAATTGGGGTTATGGCAAGGCTGGATCAGATCTACCGTTTTCAGTAAAGCGGTTTCCCATTCATTGGCGGTAGGACGTCTGATGGGATCATGCAATCCGTCAACAAATGTTTTCCGGAATAATTCTGAAAGATAAGGACCTGTAACTGTATAAGGAATCTTTTGAGGATCGCCCCAGAATGCATCCCATTTTCTGAGATGATCTGCTTTTACATGGTTGGAAGCATTTTCCGGATGCTCCACAAACATCGCTTTTTCTCCCATGGATAAAATTTCATCTTTCTCGGAATCCAGATCCCAGATTTTTCCTCCACGAAGCGGATGTCTTCTCAGCAGATACATATAAATCAGAACAGCAAGAGCGTGAAGATCTGTTTTTTGATTGGGTAAATGCCTGCCCGGATCATGAAGTTTCAGCTGTTGGGTTTTTAAAACTTCGGGGGCAATAAAATCTGCAGTTCCTATGACTTCCGGTGGAAAGAGTTTGGGAACAACAAGACCATCAATATCAATGATACAGGCAGATTTTGTTACAGGATCTACCAGAATATTATTGTAGGATAAATCGGAATGTGCCAGCCCCATCTGATGCAGCTTTTTTACTCCCCGGCTGATATTCACTGCAATCTGGAAATAGCTTAGCCAATCCCCAAGCTCTGATTGATCAAGCCGTAAAGGATATTGCTGATTTCTGAACATGGGAGCTGTAAACCACTTCCCCACTTTATCCTGTCCCTGGATATTATCTGAACCGATATAGCCTCGGGTAAAATAAAATTTATTATGATAAACAGGAACTACAATTCCTGTGAGTTTATTTCTTTCAACAATATCGTAAGGCCATCTGAATATTTCGTTCAGAAAGTATTCTGAGGCATTTCCGTTTTGTATACTTTGCAGATAGGTGGAAACAATACGCATGATTCTTTCCTTTTGCCCTTCATCCAACGGATTACGATAAAATGCAACCACATAGGTTTTATCAGGCGAAAAATACACATCTTTCACCCCTCCTCTGATAGGGTTTTCATCTGTATATTCATAGGATTGGGCTGTGTCCAGAACAGAAACAACCTTAATGGTCTTTTTCATGATATTAATAGATTATTGCCAATGTACGGTCATCATGATTTCCTCTGCTCCAGAAATCACACCATATTAAAAGTTCTTCATCAATTTTTTCATCATTGATAAAATCTGCTTTCGTCCGGTCATCATTATTTCCGGACAGGTCTTCAAAAAGTGATTTCCAGCTTTCCGTGTCTTCCAGTTTATTTTCTGTGGTAAATTTAGGATCATAAATACCATCCGTCATCAGTACGAGATAAGAAAAATCTTCTATGCACGTTATTCTAAAACGGGAAGTTATTTTATCATTAAAAATCTCTTTCATGGTGATAAATCGTGTACCACCGCCAAACTCGCCCACATCCATCCGGTTTAAAAGTTTGACTTCAGAAAAATCAGTATTAATCAGATTGATCGGGCAGTCTCCTACTCCAAAGCTAAGAATGACATATCCGAAACTGAACTTTTTAAGCAAAGCAAAAATGAGTGTTGCATGCAGATCATTCACAGACAAAGAATTTTCTGCCGCTGTTTTTTCCAATGTACGATAAACCTTCGAAACGCCTTCCGATAAAAGATGGATGATACTCTGTTCTGCATGTGAACGCATTTCATCAGAAGATCCGGCATCATATATAAGATTGATTTTGTTTTCAATTTCCTGCACAATCTCCTGTGAACTGAAAAATTGATTGATCGTTACCGTAGCCAATCTAGAACCTTCTCTTGCGGCAACAGCAGAACCCGCACCGTCCGAAACAGAGATAATATTCCAGCCTTCAGGAAGCGTGTTCACAGCAAAATCATCTTCACGAAATTTCCCTTCATGGGCATGGGATCTTCCTCTTTTGGAAGCCACAACAATTTTTTTGTCTGAAAACAAACCTTTAAATGAGTCTTCTTCCGATTTATAAAAAACAGCATTGGTATCGCTTGGAATATTTTTCCACAGGTCCTTCGGATCCGCGTTTACAAAAAGCTGAATCTTTTTTATGTCAACCCGGTTCTGATCATAAATGTGATAAAACTGAACATCCAGATGATACCTATTATTTACCATTGGAGTTCCTGAAATTATGCCATTTTCAAAAGTAAGCCCTGTATCTTCCAGATTTCCGATATTCTGAATCCTGATATTCGGGAAGTCTTCCATGTCAAGGCTGAATTCATAGAACTGCTTTGCACTGGCATTTTTCAATATCCAGTGTGCGTCTTTGAACTCTTCTTTTTCTTTATAAATGACGGCCTGTTCCATTGTCTTTGGCTTAGATTCAGAGTCTGATTTACGGAAAAACTTACCCATCATTATCCCAGAGTTCTGTTAATATCAAATCCTCCTCCCGAAAATCCGTAATAATCTGAAGTTCCACACCATGGGCATTTGCTGTATCCTTCTCCTCTCAGACAGTGAATACCGCCGCACGAACAGGTAGCCAATGCAATAGGATTGGCACAGTGAGGGCACGAAGTACCTCCATCCAGTTCTTCTATATTAATTTTAAGATGGGTTTTCTGATGGGAAGAAAGTCTGTAGTATGCTTTTTCATCAATTTTATAAGCGCCGTCCAATCTGTAATATCTTGTGGACATTCCCGGTATACTTGATTCTGCAAAGGCTTTCTTAAACTTCATCAGATAAAGTTTTTCCGTTTCCTGACATTTTCCGTTCAACACGACAAAGTTATTGTCCGGGAATCTCTGCTCCATTTCAGGATCTACTTTTTCCAGAATAAGAGAATCGATTTTAGAAAGGTTGATTCCTTCTTTCTTCGCCTCCGTTACACTCTGGCTGGTGGTTTTAATAGAATCCGTTACCCACTTGAAAAACTCTTTGTAGGAGTTTTCATCAGCGTTATTGAACAACAATACATTATCAGCTAGGGAACCGAGAAGTTTATAGTTTGTATTTTCACCTATAGATACAGCAATTGTATTGGGTTTTCCGCCGTACTTGTGAGTCCACCTCTCAATGGCTTTGGTAGCATCATCAGTAGGAACTCCATCAGTAAACAGGAAAACAATGGGTTTCCAATCTCCTTTTCTTTCATAAGTTGTTTTCACAATATCCCTGTCGATACAATCCATTACTTTTATCAAGCCCTGTGAAAGTGATGTCCCGCTCCCGATTGGGATTTTAGGAGGATAAAAGCTGATAATATCCTGCAATGGAGTAATAACCTCTGCTTCTCCTGCAAAACCTATAACGGAAATATATACGGTCTCCAGTGAATATGGATCTTTTTTTAATTCTCTGATAATATTGGCAATACCTTCCTGTACCTGCTCAATAGGTTCTCCTACCATAGATTCGGAGATATCTACTAAAAAATAAATAGGCAGTCTTCTCATGCTGTAAAGACAATTTTTAAATGATAATAGTAAGCTCCGATGGTGGCGGAGGTAGTGTGATATTTTCTCCCGTATTTTGTGAATGACTTCCCTGTGTAATGGAAGAACTCACCCATTTGAAAAAGGAAGAAAGGGTAATCGCGTCTGTGGTATCCAGTTTCACCACATGATCCGTCAGTTCTTTCAGAAACTGTTCATCCGCTTTCGGACCTGCTGCACAGCCTACGATGGCTCCAAATTCCAGCCCTCTGATCACAGGAATCATTTGTCTGTATTTCTGAATATCTGAAGGTTTTCCATCTGTAAACATAAAAAGCAGCGGCTGCCAGTCTCCTTTGGTATCGGCAGATTCTTTTACAATTTCTTTCTGCACCAATTCAGAAACCATTTCCAATGCAGCTCCTGTATGGGTTGGCCCACTGTCCGGACAGGTAATTTCCATAGGATAAAAACTGGCCAGATCTGTTAAAGGAATAATATTTTTAACTTCTCGATCGAAGGTAATAACACTCAGATGCAGGCTGTCCATCGCCTGCGGATCTGCACGAAGCATACTGATCAATCCGTTGAATCCGTTATTCAGCGCCTGAATAGGCTCACCGTTCATAGAACCTGAAGTATCTAATAAAAAATAGGCTAATAATCTCCTGCTCATTACACGATAATATTAATTCTGAAGCCGGCGGAGGAAGTCGAAGACTTCCTAGCCGGCTTTATGTTGGTTTGAAAAAAATTGAGAATTTAGTTGGAATAAGCGTACTGCTGCTTCAGAATATCTATAAAGTTATCCGTATGATGCGGCTCACCCACAGCACGGAATTTCCAGTCTCCATTATGACGGTACGCTTCTGCAAAAACCATTGCACACATTCCGTTCATGCTTGAATCTCCGGAAAGGCTGTATTTTGTAATTTCTTTTCCTGTAGCATCTACCGCCCGGATAAATGCGTTTTCGATCATACCGAAGTGTTGGTTATTGGTTTTCCCCTGATAAATGGTAACCAGGAATACAATTTTCTGATAACTCTGATCCAGCTGATCCAATCTAACAATGATCTGCTCATCGTCTCCATCTCCTGCTCCGGTTCTGTTGTCTCCTGTAAGCCATACATTACCACTTGGATGCTGCATAGAATTGAAGAAAACCACATCTCCCTGATAAAGCCCCATCTGTCTTCCGTCATTGGTCTGTACCGTTCTTCCAAGATTGGCTACTTTACCGTTGCCATCTAAGAGGAAAGCTACTGCATCAAGGTCATATTCAGCTTCTTTACTGAACAGTTTTCCAAAAAAACCTCCACCTTGTTTTCTTACATCCCATCCTAAACCGATGGTTACCTTAGAAAGATCATAAACACTTTCTCCGCGGTCATTCTTTCTTAAATCAATCGTTTGCCCTTTCTGTAAATTAATTGCCATAGTTATCGTTTTTGTGTATTGGGTGGTTTTATTTGATGATTTGTCCTTTATAATATTTCTCCAGGAAGAAGCCCAGATCTGCTCTGTATCCTATGCCTGAAGCTTCAAACTTCCAGCTTCCATTTCTTTTGTACAGCCTTCCGAATTCAACTCCTGTTTCAATAGAGAAATCCTCATCCAGCTCATATTTTGCTATTTCCTGGTTTGAGTGATTATCAACCACTCTGATATAAGAGTTTCTTACCTGTCCGAAATTTTGTCTTCTTCTTTCAAAATCTTCTATAGTGACTACAAAAAGAATTTCTTCCACTCTGGAATCTACTTTATCCAGATCTATTACAATTGCTTCATCATCGTCACCATCACTGTTTTTACCATTAGGATCATCACCTGTATGTGTAAGAGCTCCGTCCGGGGAATTCAGGTTATTGTAAAAAACAAAATATTCTTCGCTTACTAATTTTCTGTCAGAATCAATCATGATTGCAGAAGCATCCAGGTCAAAGTCATAGCCGGTTCCTTCATTGGGGTCCCATCCTAATCCAATCGTCATTTTAGTCAATCCTATATCAATCTTTTGCCCTTTCTGTAGATTAATTGCCATAGTGTTTTATATTATGATTATTTTTCGCATTAAGATAGAAGTGATTTATGAATTGACCAAATTTATTTAGAAAAAAATGATCTACAGAGCACAATTAAAGCTCATTAAGTCACAAATCACCATAAAAAAGGTCCAATTGAAAAATTGAACCTTGTATGATATAAAAGAGTATTGTATTAATTTTCAAAATCCTTATCTGAAACGGCAGCGTTTCTTGCTTTTGCCAGCATAGGAATGGAAATCAGTCCCATTACCAGCATGATAACAATCTGCAGCGGTAAAGAAATAAAGGAATAGGTAAGCCCCATTTCACCTCCGAAATCAGCGCTTTTTCCTACCGAAATAAAGAGAGCCATAAACCCATACTTCATCGCAAGATTATAAGCCCCGATACCTCCACTGGCAGGAATAATCATTCCCAACGTTCCCACAACAATGATGAAAAAACCATCTGCAAAGGTAAATGCTGAGGTTTCAGGAAGAGCAAAGCAAACCAGATAAGCTGCTAAATAATAACAAATCCAGATTCCTAATGTATAAAGGATGAATTTTCCTTTTTCCTTTAATTTAAAGATGGAAGTAATCCCCTGAAAAATTCCGTCTATAAAACTGACAACTTTTCCTAAAAACGGAATTCCTGAAAGTTTCTTTTTAAATATAAAAAACAGGACTGTTCCTGCAATAAGGATCGAAAGAACCCATAAAATCTTGTTAGGGTTCATCGTGATTCCTGAGTTTTTATAGAATGACAGAATTGCATCATATTTAAACAATAAAGTCAGTCCTAAAAATCCCAGCATACATATCAGATCCACTACCCTTTCCAAAATGATAGTTCCGAAAGATTTATCAACAGGTACTTTTTCCACACCATATAAAGCTGTAGCTCTCGCTACCTCCCCACTTCTGGGAATGGTAAGATTCATCAGATATCCAAATGATATAGACCAAAGGGAATTGGAGTTTGAAATTTTGTATCCCATGGGTTCCAGCATCAGGTTCCAGCGAATAGCCCTGAACCAGTACGCAAGAAGCCCAAACACGGATGCCAACAATACCCAAAGATAATTTGCTTTCGCCAGGGACTGTTGAATGACCTTAAAATCAAGCCCTCTTAAGGCAAGCCATAAAAAAAAGCCTGCAAAAGCAAGCGATATTACTATTGTTAGTATGGATTTTACCGGACTTTTTGATGTTTTCTCCATGTACTAGGTAAGAAGATTTGTTTTTTCATCCGGGAAAACGATCTTCGGCTGGAAATCTTTAGCCTCCTCAGGAGTCATCTGCGCATAAGCAATTACGATAATAATATCATCTTTCTGTACTTTTCTTGCCGCAGGCCCATTAAGACATACTTCTCCGGATTTTCTTTTTCCTTTGATAACGTAGGTATCAAAACGTTCTCCGTTGTTCACATTCACGATATAGACCCTTTCTCCTACTACCAGACCGGCAGCTTCAATAAGATCTTCATCTATTGTTATACTTCCTATATAATTAAGGTCAGACGCAGTTACTCTCACCCTATGAATCTTAGACTTGAAAACTTCTATTAACATGTTGCAAATTTATTAATAAAAATTAATAAAACAGGTCTTTAATAACATTTTAAAACTCCCACAAACACAGGGGTTTAATTTTCTAAAAATCAAGGATTTTTAGAATTACTTATAAATTTAATAATCATATGGTTAAAAAAATTAATTGTCTGTACTTAATTTAGGATTTAATAAATACAGAAAATAATATTAACTTTTTGCTAAAGTCAATAAACATAAGCATTTGGCATGATTTTAGTAACGCGTAACGTAGGTTTTCCG
>JASLCD010000302.1 GCA_030146295.1 Chryseobacterium sp. | reverse complement strand
TAACTACGGACAAAAAAGTAGCTGCCGCAATTGAAATGTTCCTAAGCATCCAAGTAAATTTTTATTGCCTACAAATTTAAGGGTTTTGAAAGTTTTGGAGTGTGAAATTTTATTTAAATTTGAACTAATCATTCATTTAGTGCTTTGGAAAGAACCACTCATGTAATAACTGCAAAATCAATACAAGAACTTCCTTGTATTGATTACCTCAGAAATATTTCCCGTCAAAAAATAATTAGAATAATTTTTGATCATTCTATCAGCCACATCAAAGAAAATTATGGTGAACAATTACAGCAGAATCTTCCTCATTTTAGAATTGCTGTTCATTCAACAGAACCAAAAATTGAAATAAATAAACTGATTACAAAAGAAGAGATAATTGCCCACCAATTATTTTTTGTACAATGTGCAAAAGACTATAGAAAACTTGGAGAAGAACTGATGCGCTTATTTCTTGAAAAGAAAAAAATAATACTCAATGAAGATTTTCCTTTTTTAGTTTTCAATTATTTGAAAGGCAGAAGAACCCAAAGTGGAAAAGTAGGAAAATGGAAATATTTCATTCATGGCTATCACTGTTACTTTCAAAATGTAATCACAAAACAGGAAATTGAGGTTCCATTTATGTTTGGGATGGAGTTTGGAGACCTTGATCCTTACTTTTTTTCTCTGTATATTCATTCTACACCTGAGTATCAGCCTCTTCCTGTTAGTATTTATAAAGATTTTGCCGATGGAAAGAGAATATTAGATGTAATGCTTCAATTGGGGCTATTGGAACGAATTAATTCAAACCTTGAAAATCATTCCGGACTTGTAATCAAAGACAGAAGTAAGGTTGAAATTAAAATATATAATCCCGATAAAGATTATGAAAAGCCTAAATTTAAAACCAGCTTATCAAGGCTGATTCAATTTTTTAATGTCTAAATTAATTTAAAAACCAATGATTCTAGGTGTATACTGGTATTTCAAATTTCCGGATCATTTATATAACTTTCAGTTTTTCAAATTTTATCCCGGATATGGCGGACATGCCGATAACCCGGCAGAATTGGCGGCCAGAGTTCAGGTAGAAAATACTAATGATTTTATCCTGAAACTGGAGGAATTAAAATCGGATTTCAAAAAAACGTATTTGCAGCTGAATATCTATGAAAATCAACTGATCATCAATATTGGAGACTATATGCTTTTTGATTTTCATTTTCAGTTTGCCTTAGAAATCGAAGCGTTATTGATCCGGGAAAGTGCTGTATTATTAGATTCCGATGTTCCTTTTACCATTCAATCCAGCAAAAGCTTTCCCCCGGAAAAGGAAGAATTTAAAAATATAGAACACCGCTTCATTCAAATGGTTGGCTCAGACTTCAAAGAAAACAATGCAGAGAATTATGCCGCAAGAATTGATTGTAATCTGCCTCTGCAATACAAAAAAAGCCTTATTGATGGCCTAGCGCAGATATGTAAAGAAGAAAATTTCAATGTCTTTTACTATAATGATTTCGATTTTAACGATCATTGTAATCTCATGCTCTTTTTTAGCAACGGCAGACAGAAAAAAGAATCTGTTCAAAAAGTTGATATCAATTCTTTTGGAAGAAAAGTACGGCTGCTTACTCAGAAATATCCTCTTCATTTCGGACACTTCGGAAGCTTTAAAGAATATCCTTTACACGGCCCTCATATTGAACTCATGGTAGATAAAGAATATATTTTAAATAAAAAATAAAACTCATTTTAATTCAAATTATATGATCAAATTCAAATATGTGATTCTGTATGTAGAAGATGTAGAACAGTCTATGAATTTTTATAAAAACACTTTCAATTCTGAAATAAAATTCATTACTCCTGAAAAAGATTATGGCGAATTGCTGACCGGAGAAACGACCCTTTCATTCGCCTCTGTGAGTCTTGCAAGTTCCAATATTAAGAAAGGATTTTTAGCCTCAAAAACTGAAAATAAGCCTTTTGGAATAGAACTGGGGTTTGTCACTGATGATGTAGAAACCTTATTAGAAAAAGCAATACAAAACGGAGCTGTTCTTTATGAAGATATTGCCGTAAAACCATGGGGACAAAAGACGGCTTACATCAAAGATCCTGATAATTATCTGGTAGAAATCTGTACGGAAATTCAATAAGTTAAAAAATACCTGCTGTGGAAATAAGAAAATTACAAAAACTTGAATCTGACCCCAGCTTAGATTGGGGTCATAACGGATATACAACGGATATAAGATACGTACTGTCGTCTATTGAGTTTGGAGGTTCTTTTGAGTTTATCTTAAAAGAAAAGGCTTTACCTTATACCAAAACCTGGGAAACCACTTCTGAAGAATTGGAAGAGCTCAATACCATTATTGAAAAAGGAAATTCTTTCGGCGCTATTGTCAATGAAGAACTGGCAGGCTGGGCCATCTGTGAGCACAGAACATGGAACAACAGCTTTTATATAGAAAACATCCTGATTGACGAAAAATACAGGAGACAGGGAATTGGAATTATGCTGATCAAAAATGCCATTAAAGAAGCCAGGAAATTAAACTGCAGAGTTATTGAACTTGAAACGCAGAATACCAACTACCCGGCGATCCAGTTTTACAGAAGAATGGGATTCAATATTACCGGACTCAACACAAGGCTATACAATAATCCCGACGAGATTGCTCTTTTTATGACTTTAGATGTGGAATAAACCTGATAAAAAATATATTATTATAAACTATTTAATCTCTATTATTTAAAACACTTGCTAGTGTCCTAATTTTTCTATACATTAGTAATCAACAAATTAAAGATTATTACTATGAAAAATTTAAAAAAACTAAAGAGAAGTCAGCTTGTGCTGATAAGTGGTGGTGACACTCCTTATGCTTTATGTGACATGGATGGTAATTGTCCTCCAACTGTAGGTTCATACTATTGCAGTGATGGTACCTGTTATAGAGTTTCCGGTGGCGGCGGTAGCAACCCTGGCTGTAATGAACCGATGCGTCTTTGCCAGGAATGGGAGACCGGATGCGGATGTGTATATTAAGAAGATAGATTGTTAGATAAATTTTGAAAGAGCAGTAAAAAACTGCTCTTTTTTACGCTCTGTTCCTGAGGACAAACATAATCATACAAGTAATTTCCGACAATTTTATTACTTTCGCAGAAACAGGACCAGTCATTATCATGCAAAATCTTCTGAAATACATCAGATCCCTTACTTCATTTTCTGATGAAAGCTGGATGATGCTTCAACCGGCCTTATCTGAAAGACATTATAAGAAAAATGAACTGATGTTGCAGGAAGGAGAAATCTGCCAGTCTTTATTTTACGTTGATAAAGGATTTTGCAAAAGCTATTATGAAATAGGTGGAGTTATAAAAAACACCGGATTTTTCTTTGAGAATGAAATAGCAACCAATATCAGCAGTTTTGGAAGCGGGCAGCAGTCTGAATTCAACATCATCGCTTGTGAAGAGCTTTGTACCATAGTTTTTGATAAAAAGAAGTTATTTGAAGCAGCTGGAAAGGATCCGGAAATTGAAACATTGGGGCGTCATTGCATCCGTCAGTTTGCCTATAGGCAGGAAGAATTTTCTAATCTATTCAAACTTTATACAGCACAGGAAAGACTGGAATATATTGAAACGAAATATCCTGAAATGCTGCAACGCATATCCCTTACCCAGCTGGCCTCATTTCTGGGCGTAGCAAGAGAGACATTAAGCAGGATCCGGAAACGGAGAATTTCCCGTTAACACCTTTCCATTAGATCGCACGACACTAAGTAAAAACAATATTATATGAAAACATTAATCTGGCAAGGAGTTCTTTATCAATCTCTTGAATATTTTAATGAGCAGACCAGAGATGAAAACTATTTTATAGAATCAAGAATTATAGGCTGCTATGAAGATAAAATCTATTCTATAGACTATCATATCCTCATTGATAAAAACTGGATCGTTCAGCATTTCCTGATCAAATCTGAGATTAATAAGGTGGAAACAATATTGGAAGGTAAAAGTAATCAAGGGCAATGGGAAATCAACAATGTTATCAATCCTGAGTTCAATGATTTTAAGTTTATCGATATTTCTTTGACTCCATTCACCAACACACTACCGATCAATAATTTACAGCTTAAAGAGAACAATAGTAATAGGAGCAATACCAACAATAGTAAAACGCAAGTAAATGGAAACAAGCAACTTTTCAAAGAATATTGAATTTATTTAAAAAACAAAGTGATAATTATTTATATGTAACCATATATAATTATTTAAAATCAGTAGATAAATTTGAATATATTCTTATCGATAAAAGTAAAGCAAATTCTATATATACTGTAAGAAACGAAATCAATAATATTGTAGATGAAAATTTAAAAATTCAAGGCTATGATGAACTATTAAACAATCTTAATATATTTAATAGTAAAAGAGTGATTATTTCTAACTTTGATTATGACAAAAAGGATTTTACTATATTCATCAATGATACAGAGACTCAAATATTAGGAATATTATGGCGGGATATAAACAATTAAATATAACTTCATTTTACTGGTAAAAGAACATATTATGTGCATCTTCTTCTAGTTGAATATGCCCTCCCTATGTCTCAACAATAAAACAAAATGTTACTAGAAAAATGGAAAAATTGATATATCGTAAAATACAAGAATTTGATCCTCATTTAGATGATTATGAAATCTCATATTCAAATCATCCTTTATTGCTGGATGATGTAATTATGTCCTATAAAGGAAGAAATAAATTAGCTAAAATCGAAAGTATAAAAGAATTAACATATGAGATCTTAAATAATCTTCTTTTAATCAAAAACGAATCTGTTGAATATGTAAAATTTGTTGTTGTAAGATATAATATTACGAGTAGGCTGTTTGTTTTCGCAGAAGACTATTCAAAAGTTTTTTTTGATTTTACATCTCCAACTGAAAATAATTCAGAATATAATTAAAGAATACAAACCGAACTGGTAATGCTCCAAACATGGTGATAAATTAGAGTATTGATTTTCAATGCTCTAATTTTAATAATATGAATAAAAAATTCAATTTAATATAATATTGTGGCATAGCAGAAAATAGGCTAACTAAATATTGAAGATAATATTAGGTGTTTCAGATTTGTTAGTGAGTTAAAATCGGCTGAATGCAAAGAACTTCAGGAAACAGGAATGTTTGATTACGGAGCAAGAATCTACATGCCGGATTTAGGAAGATGGGGCGTTGTAGATCCTTTAGCTGAAGCATCCAGAAGGTTTACCCCTTACCATTATGGAAATAATAACCCGATAAGGTTTATCGATCCGGATGGAA
>JASLCD010000166.1 GCA_030146295.1 Chryseobacterium sp. | reverse complement strand
GGAGCTGATAATGTTGAAGTTTGCCAGACCAAAGGGTATCCAATTGTTTTCGGGGAAAAGATTTTAGATAAAAGTTTACCTACAGTATTGGTGTATGGGCATTATGATGTTCAGCCGGCAGATCCGTTGGAATTATGGACAAAACCACCTTTTGAACCTTATATTGAGAAAACAGAACTACACCCGGAAGGAGCCATTTTTGCCAGAGGTTCTGCGGATGACAAAGGGCAGTTCTTCATGCATCTGAAAGCTTTTGAAGCTATGATGAAAACCAATGCTCTTCCTTGCAACGTTAAATTTATCCTAGAAGGAGAAGAAGAAGTTGGTTCTGTAAGCCTGGGAGACTGGGTGAATGAAAATAAAGAGAAATTAAATTGTGATTGTATCTTAATTTCCGATACTCATATTTACAGCAACGAACAACCGACTGTGACAACAGGGTTAAGAGGTTTAAGCTATGTAGAAGTAGAAGTGGAAGGACCAAACAGAGACTTGCACTCAGGTCTTTATGGTGGAGCAGTTCCAAACCCTATTCACGTTCTTTCAAGAATGATCGCTAATCTGATTGATGAAAACGGGCACATCACAATTGATGGGTTCTATGACAATGTAGAAACAGTTTCAGATGCAGACAGAGCTGATATGAACAAATTGAAAGACAATCCTGAAGAATTCAAAAAATCAATCGGATTAAGTAATATAGAAGGGGAAAAAGGATATACAACGTTAGAAAGAACATCTATCCGTCCTACTTTAGACTGCAACGGAATCTGGGGTGGGTATACCGGAGAAGGAGCAAAAACTGTTATCCCTTCAAAAGCTTTTGCTAAAATTTCAATGCGTCTGGTTCCTTATCAGACTCCTGAGGAAATTACAGAAAAATTCACAAAATATTTTGAAAAGATCGCTCCGGACACAGTAAAAATTAAGGTAACCCCTCACCACGGAGGTATGCCTTACGTTTTACCAACCAATACCAAAGAATTTGCAGCAGCAAAACAAGCGATGGAATCTGCATTCGGAAAAGAAGTTCTTCCTTACAGAGGAGGAGGAAGTATTCCGATTACAGCCATGTTTGAGCAGGTTTTAGGAGCTAAATCCGTATTGATGGGCTTTGGGTTGGATTCTGATGCAATTCACTCTCCAAACGAGCATTATGGATTATTTAATTTCTATAAAGGAATTGAAAGTATTCCATTGTTTTTTGAAAATTATTCAAAGTAATTCAACAAAAATAAGATATGATAAGGTATTTCTGGAAAGAGATACCTTATTTTTTTGTTATTTATAGATGTAAAATAAGCATTCCGGAGGTTATTTTTAATGGATTTGAAAATTAAATTCGCTGAGAATAAAAGCATTATTTTTTATTTGCAATAAGTTATTTCACTGTTCATAGAAAATTTATATTTTTAATACAAAACTTGATTTACTATGAAAAAATACTACTCAATTGCATTTTTAATTTGTTCGGTATGCATTTTAGCCCAACAGACTGTATCTTTTGAATTCAACGAGGGATTCAATGTTGGAAATATTCATGGCCAGGCGGGGTGGATCAGTACTCCCACAGGAGGAGTTCCTGAAAATGTGACCCACCAGACCATCAGCGTAGATAAGGCCAGTGATGGAAACAGTTCTCTAAAAATCGTCAAAGAAGCCACCTATGGAACCCAGTCTGATCCCATTATCGGAGGTTTTTATAACCTGCCGTCTCCTCTGGCTTACGACAACTTCTCAGTATCATTTGATATCAATATTTCGCAGCTCAATGGCTCTGATTTTGGGTTTCAGGGAGTAAATAGTATGGATGATCAGTTTGTTGTGAGGCTGGATTTTGATAAAACCGGACTGTTCAAGATACTGAATACAGTGTCAGGAATACAGGATTTGATCCCCATATCTTCAGCCTGGCTGCCTAATATCTGGTATAGAGTGAAAGTCGTAGGAACAGCTACAGATGTCAGGTATTACCTCAATAATGTTCTTATGTACACAGGTACAGCTGCAAGTTCAATGAATATAGATCAGCTGCGTTTTGTGCATAATAATGCCTTGGGGGTAGCTTATATTGATAATATTAAAGTGAATACTGAACAATTGGCATTAGGAGTCAAAGACTCTAAAACTACAGCTAAAGAAATATCCGTTTATCCTAATCCTGCAGCTGATTTTATAAACATTCATGCCGCCAGCAAAATAGAAAGTGTAGAACTATATGACGGGGCAGGAAAACTGGTGAAAACTGAAATGAATAATAATAGAATAGATGTAAGAGGGCTATCGAAAGGTGTATATTTCGTAAATGTAAGAACTGAAGGAAAAAAATTAACTGAAAAAGTGATTATCAGATAAATTATTCATTGATTCTGAAAACCTGTGTTCTTTTTAGTCTGCTGTTGTATTTATGGATGATTTTTTTGAAATAACGCTTTTCTTTAGGTTTAATATCTTTATTTGTTTGGGTTAAAATATATTATGTTAATTCATAATTAAGTTTAAAATATTCATTGATTTTGTCTTTTTGATTAAAATGTATATATTTGCTCAAAGCTAAAAAATATCATGAAGAAACTTTACATTTTCGCAATTTCGTTGATTTCTATATCGTCTTTTGCTCAGCAGACCATCTCTTTTGAAGCCAGTGAAGGCTTTACAACAGGAAATATTAATGGGCAGCAGGGTTGGATCACTACAAATAATGGAGCGACACCACCCGTATATTTGACAAGCCAATTGGTATCAGCTGAAATGGCAAGCCAGGGTTCAAATAGTTTAAAAATTACACCAGATTTGCCTTATGGGCCACAGCAAAGCCCTGTAATGGGTGGTTTCTATACCTTTACTACACCATTAACGTATAATAGCTTTACACAGTCATTTGATGTAAGGCTTACCCAAAAAAGTACATCAAGTTCAGATTTTGTGTTCAGAACAGTGAGTACAACAGGAGCTGGAGGAATCGTTACTTATATTGATTTTTCTTATGATGGAAGTATCTTAATTGCTACAGCAGGATCTAATAATTTGGTCAATACAAACCAAACCTGGAATGCCAATACATGGTACAGAGTAAAAATAGTGTCTACGGCTACAGGAATTCAGTATTTCCTGAATGATGCTCTGATCTACACAGGACAGCCGTTCAGTAACAGTAATATCAACAGAATGGATTTTGTGCATGATAATTATGGAGGCTCTGCTTATATCGATAATATCAAAATCAATAATGAAGCATCACTATCTACAAAAGATGCCGTTAAAAACGATGTGAAACTATCCATTTATCCAAATCCTGCTACTGAAGTTATCAAAATTACAACTCCTAACAAGATAAAGCATGTTGAAGTATATGATATGTCAGGAAAAAGAGTAGATGTAACACTAAACGGTGATCAGGTGAATGTAAGAAACTTATCTTCCGGAGCCTATTTACTGAATGTGGAAACGGAGGGAAGAAACTTCACAGAGAAATTTATAAAAAAATAATTCCTGATAAATCTTAGTATCAGTAAAACGCTCCAATTGGGGCGTTTTTGTTATTTTAGAGAATTAAATTTTGAGTCCTATGTCAGAAAATAAAACAGCTTATATCACAGGAGGAACCAAAGGAATAGGTTTCGGAATTGCTAAAATTTTACTTGAAAATGGAATTTCAGTCGCATTTTCAGGAAGAAAAAGAGAAGATGTCATGAAGGCGGAAGAAGAACTTAAACAATACTCAGAAAATGTTTTGGGGATTGTTTCAGATGTAAGAAGCCTGGAAAGCGAGCAGGAAGCAGTAAAATATACCGTTGAAAAGTTTGGAAGACTGGATTATATCATTGCTAATGCAGGATTGGGAATATTCAAACCCGTAGATGAGCTGACTGCAGAAGAATGGAATGATATGATAGAAACCAATCTCACAGGTGTTTTCTATACCTTGAAAGCCTCTGTAGAAGAATTAAAAAAGACAGAAGGGTATTACATTACCATTTCCAGTCTGGCGGGTGCAAACTTCTTTGAAAACGGAACAGGATACAATGCTTCAAAATTCGGAGTCGTAGGTTTTACCCAGGCTGCGATGATTGATTTAAGAAAGTATAATATTAAATCAACAGTCGTTATGCCCGGTTCGGTAGCGACCCACTTTAACGGAAATATTCCGTCAGAAAAAGACAGTTGGAAGATTCAGCCGGAAGATATGGGGAATCTCATATTGGATATTTTGAAGATGAATCCAAGAGTTTTGCCAAGTAAAATAGAGTTTAGGGCAACAAAACCAGCGAAGTAACTACATCTAATGTATTGAATAATAATTTAATAAGTATTATGCATGCATAATATATTTTTTATTTATATTAGCAAAAATTAATTCACACAAAATCTCTGCATAAACTGTCATGATTTTATGCATCAAAGGGAAAAAATTAAATAGCACACATGAAACCTTAAGGTTACATATGATTTATAAAAAAATTAAGAACAACATATGAAAATATTAGTTTGCATTAGTAGTGTTCCGGATACTACTTCCAAAATTAACTTTACAGCGGATAAATCTGCTTTCGACAAAAACGGAATTCAGTGGGTAATCAACCCTCTAGATGAATTTGCGTTGACAAAAGCAGTTAAACTTCAGGAATCTCAGGGAGCAACAGTAACAGTAATCAACGTAGGAGATGCTGGTACAGAACCTGTAATCAGAAAAGCTTTGGCAATTGGTGCTAATGATGCTGTAAGAGTAAATCTTGATCCTAAAGACAGCTATTCTACAGCAAAAGAAATTGCTGCCGTAGCTCAAAACGGAGGATATGACCTTATCCTTTGCGGAAAAGAATCTATCGATTATAACGGAGGTTCTGTTCCGGGAATGGTAGCGCAGTTATTGAACCAGCCTTTCGTAAATGCTTCAGTAGGATTAGACGTAAACGGAAGCGAAGCTACTGCAGTAAGAGAAATTGAAGGAGGAAAAGAAACTATTTCTGTAAAATTACCAGCTATCATTGCAGGTCAGAAAGGATTGGTAGATGAAAAAGACCTTATCATCCCGAATATGAGAGGAATTATGTCTGCAAGAACAAAACCTCTACAGGTAGTAGAGCCAACTTCTTCAGAAGTAAAAGTTCAGGGAGTATCTTATGACAGCGTTCCGCCAAGAGCAGCTGTGAAAATGGTTTCTCCTGATAATCTGGATGAATTGGTAAGATTACTTCACGAAGAAGCGAAAGTAATCTAATCTTTAAATTTTTCAATCTTTTTAATTTTTAAATGTAAAACAATGGCAGTATTCGTATACGCAGAAAATATAAACGGAGTTTACAAAAAAGCAGCTTTTGAAGCAGTTTCTTACGCTAAAGCTGTTGCTGATAAAGCCGGAGATACCGTTACGGCAATCTCTGTAAACCCAACAGATTCTTCAGATTTATTATACAAATATGGAGCATCCAACGTCATCAATATCAAAGACGAAGGTCTTAAAAACTTCTCAGCAAAAGCGTTTGCACAGGCTGTAAGTGAAGTAGCAGACGGAAACATCATCGTTTTCCCTCACACAACTGATGCTTCTTCAATTGCTCCGATGCTTGCTGTAATGAAGAACTATTCTTTAATTACCAACGTTTTGGAAGCTCCTGAAAGCCTTTCTCCTTTCCAGGTAAAGAGAAGAGCATTCTCCGGAAAAGGGTTCATGCATGCAAAAGCTGAAGGAAACGGAGTAATCGTTACGGTTTCTCAAAACGCTTTCGGTGTTAAAGAAAATGCAGTATCAGGTTCAGAAGAAGTGAAAAACTTATCAGTAGCGAATGAAGATACTAAAGTGATTTCCCACGAGCAGAGCTCAGGTAAATTAGACCTTAAAGAAGCAGAAGTTGTTGTTTCTGCCGGTAGAGGACTGAAAGGACCGGAAAACTGGGGAATGATCGAAGATTTAGCAAACGTTTTAGGAGCAGCTACAGCTTGTTCTAAGCCGGTTTCTGACATCGGATGGAGACCTCACACAGAACACGTAGGACAAACAGGTAAGGCGATTTCACCGAATCTTTACATTGCTGTAGGGATTTCTGGAGCTATTCAGCACCTTGCCGGAGTCAACTCTTCAAAAACGATCGTGGTAATCAATAGTGACCCTGAAGCACCATTCTTCAAGTCTGCTGATTATGGAGTCGTAGGAGATGCTTTCCAGATTATTCCTGCATTAACAGAGAAAATTAAAGCAATTAAAGGATAACAACGTGAATGGTGGATGGTCAGTTTGCTTTGTATGTCAATCATGACAAAGCAGGAATTCACCTTAGCGATTGATAATCATAGATAACACAATAAAAGCTCGGCTTTCCGGGCTTTTATTTTTGCGTAAAAAAGTAAAATCACAATAAAAAATTAATCTATATTTGTAGCTATGGATTATAAACAGCTAATTATTCGCGGAATATCGTATAGCCAGACCCAGTCGGGGGCTTATGCATTGTTATTGGAGCATGAAGAAACACACATAAAATTACCTGTTGTTATAGGAAATTTCGAAGCCCAGTCTATCTCTCTAGGATTGGAAAAAGACATTCATCCACCGCGTCCTCTTACTCATGATTTATTCACGAAATTTATAGTTTCTGCCAATTATGAGCTCATCTCTGTTATCATCTATCAGATTGTAGACGGAGTATTCTTTTCAAATATCAACTTTAGAAATAAAGCAAACGAAGAAGAACTGATCCTTGATGCCAGAACTTCTGACGCAGTTGCAATGGCGGTAAGATTTGATGCCCCCATATTTACCACACAGCAGGTTTTGAATGAAGCCGGGATTTTATTGGAGCTGGAAGATGTTGCCAGAGAAGACCAGTCTTTCTCAGAAACTGTACAGACGGAAGACAACTTAAAATCTCTTTCTATGGAAGAACTTCAGAAATTGCTGGAGGATGCCGTTAAAGAAGAAGACTACGATACGGCTCTTGAAATTCAGGAAGAAATCAAGAGAAGGAAAAAGACAATTGACTAAAGAGATACTTTTTATATAAACTATGAATTTAAAATTACGACTGACCATCCTCAGTTTTCTCCAATTTTTTGTTTGGGGAGCCTGGCTGATTACGATGGCAAACTTCTGGTTTGGTACAAAACATTGGGAAGGAACTCAGTTTGGAGCTGTGTTCGGAACCATGGGAATTGCTTCCATCTTTATGCCAACCATTACTGGAATTATTGCTGACCGCTGGATCAATGCGGAACGTATCTTTTCAGTATTACACATCCTTTATGGGGTGATTCTTTTCATATTACCTCATTCCGCAGACCCCAATTCTTTCTTTTCGGTAATGCTTGTAGCGATGTGCTTTTATATGCCAACCATTGCCCTTGCGAACTCTATTTCTTATACGATTCTGAAAAACAACAATCTGGATGTCGTAAAAGATTTTCCGCCGATTCGTGTATGGGGTACCATTGGTTTTATTGTAGCCATGTGGATCACCAACCTTAGCGGAAACAAAGCCACAGAAGGACAGTTTTATATTGGAGGCGCTGTAGCTATATTCTTGGGTATTTATGCCCTTACATTACCAAAATGCCCTCCACAGAAACTGATTGATAAAAATTCACCACTATCCGAGCAATTAGGTTTTAATGCATTCAAACTTTTTGGAAACTATAAAATGGCATTGTTCTTTTTATTTTCTATGCTTTTGGGGGCAGCACTTCAGCTTACCAACGCATATGGAGATGTTTTCCTAAGTGAATTTGCTCATTTTCCTAAATATGCTGACTCATTTGTAGTACAGAGGTCTACTATTATCATGTCGATTTCTCAGGTGTCAGAAACCCTGTTTATTTTGGCCATTCCTTTCTTTCTGAAGAAGTTTGGAATAAAAAAAGTAATGCTGATGTCTATGCTGGCCTGGGTTCTAAGATTCGGATTCTTTGCCTATGGCGTTCCGGATGGATTTGGACTTTCCCTGATTATTCTTTCATGTATTGTATACGGAATGGCATTCGATTTCTTTAATATCTCAGGATCTCTTTTCGTAGAAACGACTACCGATAAAAAAATACGTTCTTCAGCTCAGGGGTTATTTATGATGATGACCAACGGTTTCGGAGCTGTTTTTGGAAGTTATATTGCAGGTTGGGCTATTGATAAATTCTTTACTCATAAATTCACAACCGCATCAGACTTGTCTACTTATCTGGAAACAACACCCGATAATCCGACTTTCCTGGAAATTCTGAAAAACAGTTTCAATGCAGCAGTTAATTCTGACGGAACTCTTTCATCAGCAGTGATGGTAAAAGACTGGCAGCAGATCTGGCTTTCATTTGCTATTTATTCGCTGGTACTGGCTATATTCTTTGCCGTATTGTTTAAACACAAACACAATCCGGAAGATGTTTCATCAGTAAAACATTAAGTTAAAACTAATCTTATTAAGATATTAAATTGCATTTTTGAAAAAAAATGCAATTTTTTTTTATTTCCAGGCAACCTTTTATAAAATATACCGTCTTATAGATAGAAACTGAGACATGAAGAATATCGAAGAGAATTTTTTATTGGCCAAAAAGCAAGACCGGAGAGGGCAGAAAGCTCTTTACGAAATGTTTGCTCCCAAAATGCTGGCCATTGCAAATTCTTATGTCAATAACCTTCATGATGCGGAAGATGTTCTCCTGCACGTATTTATGAAATGCTTTACCAGAATTGATGAATGCAGAGACTGGAAGAGTTTTCCGTTTTGGCTTAGAAAAATGATAGTGAATGACTCTATCACCTTCATCCGGAAGAATAAAAATGTTCTTTACGCAGATGTAGAAATTGCCGATGATTATAGTGAATCAACAGATGAGGAATATCCGGAAGAACTCAATATTGAAGAAATCTTTTCCCGGATGCCGGTAGGATATAGGTTGATTTTTAATCTATATGTCTTTGAGGATAAAAAGCATAGTGAAATTGCTGCAATTCTTAATATCTCTGAAGGAACAAGCAAAAGCCAGTTGAGCAAAGCTAAAAAATGGCTTGCTGAATTTTTAAAAGCAAAACAAAATGAAAAAAGAAATACTGAAACAGTTAAAATCTGATTATGAAGAGCTTGAAATAAAGCCCTCTGCAGATCTTTGGGGCAGGATTGAGCAAATAGGCCGGGAAGAGGAAAAAAGCATTTCTATGGGCTCTAAAAAAGCTTTTCAGGGGTGGAAATATGCTGCCGTATTACTTGTGTTGGTTTCCGTAGGAGTATTGCTTTATTTTAGTAGAAATCATCCTGTCAGAACAGACAATCCAGTTGTTCATGCAAAACTGCCGGAAGAACATATAAAACCATCCATTACAAGTCCCGAAATATCTGCCGTTGAGAATAAAAAAGCAGAGAATACTACCAACCGGGAGAGCATGAAAGCAGTTCCGGATATTCCAATAGCTTATCAAAAGAAAGAAATTTTGCAGAAAGAAGCTGTAGGCGGGGAGAAAGAAGAACAGATTATAGTTGCTGATCATGAGGTTAAAGTTCCGGTATCCGAAAAAAATATAATTTCCATAGCAGACAAAACCTCTTCTGTAGAAAGCAAAAAGACAGAATATATCAGTGCTGATGAACTCCTTCAGGGAAGAGAGTTTCAAAAAAAACGGGAAGAGAACAGGACTGATACCAGAAAATTCGGAACGCTGGATATGACCAGAATTAAGGTTAAAAGTCCCAATTCTCTTAAAATTTTTGGCGTAACAGTCTACACCGATTCACTGGAAAATAAATAAAAATCTAACCTTATATCAATGAAAAACTGCCCCCGAACAGAGGCAGAGATCAAATACTGTCTAAAAATTAATAAAATATGAAACCAAAATTACTCTTAATAGCTGCTGTAATACCTTTTAGCTATGGGTTTGCTCAGGAAGCTCCGGAGAATAACCTGAGCGTCTATTCAAAAAAAATTGACAGCATAGTCATTTCTGAAAAAGGCAAAATGAATGTAGAACTGGACCAGATCGATAAGCGTTTTAAAGAAAAAAAAATTACACCCGACGAAAAGCAAAAACAACGGACAGCCATAGCTTTGAAATATGAACAGCTGATTAACGAAAAAATAGATTCCCAAAAGCAGGATCTTGAAATGGCCACCAGAGAACTGGTAAAGGATGCCGTTTTTACATCTGAAGATTCCGTAAAAAACGGAAGAAATCAACTTTGGCTGGGGCTGAACGGATTTAATATGAAGCTCAATGAAAGGAAAAAAAGAAACAATCCGAAGAATTATCTCGAAACCTTTGAACTTTCTGTCAGTATGGGCGGGGCGGGATTAACCTCAAAGAATGAACCTTTTGGTTTTTATAATAAGAATTCCGATACTAAAAATAGTATTATCAACTCCTGGCAGCTGACATTATGGTATGGTAATCAGATAGGAAGCTATACCAGTCCTTTTTTCTACCGTTTCGGATTGGGAGTACGGTCAGATCAGCTTACTCCAAAATATGGGCAGGCATTCAAACAGGATAAGTACAACTTATTCGTAGGTGATTTTGACCGTGGAAATCTTAAAAAGAGTATACTCTACAATACCTATCTAACTGTTCCCGTAGATCTTAAATTTGTTTTAAATCCGAAATACAAAGACTATGAAGGTGTTAAGTATCTGGATAACAACAAAAATCAGTTGTGCATTATTCTCGGTGTTTATGGAGGAGTTAAAGTTGGAAGCGTTAACTCTACCAAATATTCCAATGAATTTTCCGATAGAATTGTCGAAAGAGAAAAAGTGATGCATGGGGTGAATGATCTGGTTTTCGGAGGGAAATTGGGAATCAGTTATGCCGGGTTCAATCTCTTTGTTCAGAAAGACTTTACACCCGCTTTCAATGACAATGCTTTGCTGAAGAAAAAATATGGCCTTCAGATTGGGATAGAGATCGCTAATGTTAATTTTTAATTTGGCAACAAATGACTTATTTTTTTGTGTAATAAGTAAAAATATAAACTCTTTTTTGTAACTAACAAGCGTTCGGGTACGGAATTTCTATTTTTAAAACACACTATTTAAAAGTGTGTTTTTTTTTGTATTTTGGCACTTTAGTAAATATGAAAAATATTCAGTTATTAGGATTACTGTTAGTAATTATAGGCAGTTTTTTACCCCTGGTACATGTACCTGTCATTGGGAACTGGAACTATTGGAAACTTGATCATTATCTGGCTATTACATGCTGGATCTTTGCTGCATGTGCCATTTTTGGAATTGTGAATAACAGCGCAAAAATCGTGAGGTTTTTTGGTGTTCTGCTTATCCTTTTATTTGCATTTACCTTATTTGCTGTAAAAATGCAGTCTTTGCAATATTTTAGCTTCTTACCTTTCAAATCATGGCAGGAAACTTTTGCAGGAATCGTTACATTGAAGTGGGGATGGGCTGTAGAATTTTTAGGCGCTTTCCTTTTGGTTTTTGCAGGAGGGAACAAAAAAGTAAATAACCGCACACAACTATAAAAATGAACTTCTTAAAAACATTTGCTGCAGGAATTCTGCTGGTAGCAGCTGCAAAGGCCCACGCTCAGAAAGCAGATCAGAAAAAACCGGACAATCCGGCTAAATGTGCCAATATAAAAGAAGGTAAATTTGTGAGACCCAATTACCCGGAAGGAATATGGCATATGACCATTAAAGATAATGTTCAGACCGAATATTTCAATAATGGGAAAGACTTTATCAAATCTACATTGGTTTTTGTGGATGAATGCAACTACAAAGCAATCGTTATAGAAAAATCTGATAAAAATAGTCCCGTACAGATAGGAGATGTCTTCAATAATAAAGTCTTAGCCACTCAGGATAACCTGCTGAAAGTTAATACCAAAATTGAAGGAAGTCAGTTTGATGTGGTCTACGTAAAAGTAAAATAAATTCAATCTATAAAAATGGAACCTTTGTTCCGTTTAGTTAAAAATAAAAATTATATACATGAAAGAAGTATTCATCGTTTCCGCAGTAAGAACACCTATGGGGAGTTTTATGGGAAGTTTGTCAACAGTTCCGGCTACAAAACTGGGAGCAACTGCTGTAAAAGGAGCTCTAGATAAAATCGGTTTAGATCCTAATGCTGTTCAGGAAATCTATATGGGGAATGTTCTGCAGGCTGGAGAAGGCCAGGCACCGGCTCGTCAGGTAGCTTTAGGAGCAGGTCTTTCAATCAATACACCTTCTACTACAGTAAATAAAGTTTGTGCTTCAGGAATGAAGGCTGTTACAATGGCTGCTCAGGCGATCAAAGCTGGAGATGCAGAAGTAATTGTGGCAGGAGGTATGGAAAACATGTCTTTAGTTCCTCACTATTACAATGCAAGAGTGGCTACAAAATTAGGCGACATCAAAATGCTTGACGGTATGGTACTTGACGGTCTTACAGACGTATACAACAAAGTACATATGGGAGTATGTGCAGAAAAATGTGCTGTAGACTATAACATTACAAGAGAAGATCAGGATAACTTCGCGGTAGAATCTTACAAAAGATCAGCAAAAGCGTGGAGTGAAGGTAAATTCAACGAAGAAATTGTACCGGTTTCTATTCCTCAGAGAAAAGGAGAGCCCGTAATCTTTGCTGAAGATGAAGAATATAAAGCAGTCAACTTCGACAGAATTTCAACCCTTCCTACTGTATTCAAAAAAGAAGAAGGAACAGTAACAGCAGCGAACGCATCTACTTTGAATGACGGAGCTTCTGCATTGATCCTTGTTTCTAAAGAAAAAATGGAAGAACTTGGATTGAAGCCTCTTGCGAAAATTGTTTCTTACGCTGATGCAGCACATGAGCCTGAAAACTTTACAACAGCTCCGGCAAAAGCATTACCTATCGCTCTTAAAAAAGCAGGATTAGAGGTTTCTGATATTGATTTCTTCGAATTCAACGAAGCTTTCTCAGTAGTAGGATTAGCCAACAACAAAATCTTAGGATTAGATGCTGCTAAAGTAAACGTAAACGGAGGAGCAGTAGCATTAGGGCACCCACTGGGAAGTTCAGGTTCAAGAATCATCGTTACATTAATCAACGTTTTAAAGCAAAATAACGCTAAATACGGTGCAGCAGCAATCTGCAACGGAGGTGGCGGAGCTTCTGCTATCGTTATTGAAAATATCTAATATTCTGTTTAAGAATAGATTACCATTAAGGAATTGATAATTTTTTTAAAAACTTATCCATTTCTTAATGGTTTTTTTATTTTTGTGCTACTAATATTTATT
>JASLCD010000294.1 GCA_030146295.1 Chryseobacterium sp. | reverse complement strand
CACTGTTTCTGAAAATAATGTGGAATGTATCACAGATGCCGAACTTTTGAGAATTTCAAAAGAAAACCTGAATGATCTTACTGCCAGAAGCCAGGCAATGAAAGATTTCAGTATTTCGGTTTTTCAACAATCCATTGCTTACAATGAGAACCGTTCCAGAGAATTGTCTGTTTTAAATGCCGAACAGCGTTATCTGAAACTGATGAAAGATTATCCTGAAATTATTCAGAATGTTCCTATCCAGCATATCGCTTCATTTTTAGGGATGAAACCTGAAAGTCTGAGCAGAATCCGGAGAAAAATAATTAACTAACAAAAGTCAAGTGGTTCTGATACCGGGATGATGAACTTTGCAGCATTAAAATCAATGCGATGACAAATAATCATTTAAGTCTTGTTTCCGGAGCCAATGGACATCTGGGAAATAATTTAGTCCGATTTTTACTGAAACAAGGGCTGCCGGTACGTGCTGCAGTAAGAAATCCCCATAACAGAAAACCTTTTGAAGGATTGAATTGCGAGCTGGTTCAGGCAGATATTACAGATAAAGCTTCTTTTGTAAAAGCTCTTCGGAATGTTGAAACGTTCTATGCAGTAGGTGCAGCTTTTACATTATGGGCTAAAGATCCCAAAAAAGAAATCTATGATGTGAATATCGCGGGGACCAGAAATACCATCGAAGCCGCAGCGGAAGCCGGGGTGAAGAAAATAGTCTATGTAAGCTCTATTGCGGCACTTGATTATAGCGAATTGCCCACCAGAGAAAGTAATGGCTACAATCCGGACCGGAGAGATATGTATTATAATTCCAAGAATGACGGGGAGAAACTGGCTTTTGATCTGGCAGCAAAACTGGGAATAGAACTCGTTTCTGTGATGCCTTCTGCGATGATAGGCAGTGAAGCTTTTTCTCCGTTGAATGTTTCCTATGGAGTATTGAAACTTATCCTGAATAAGAAAATTCCGGTAGATACCAGAATTACGCTGAACTGGATTGATGTGAAAGACGTGGCTGAAGGATGTTATCTGGCCGCGGAGAAAGGCCGCTCAGGTGAACGTTATATTCTTGCCAATGAAAAATGTATGACCATCACAGATACCACCATTTTAGCCAATCAACTGTATCCTGAATTGAAACTGGAGATTCCCCGTTCAGTACCTAAGGGAATTTTATTCAGCATTGCTGCCGTTATGGAATTTACCGCAAGGCTCAGTGGAAAAGCTCCGGTACTCACAAGAAAAGATATTGCCATGTTTTCAGGATTGCAGCAGGATTTTGATATTTCCAAAGCCAGAAATGAGCTGGGCTTTACTCCCAAAAGTCCTGAACAGGCGGTGAAAGAAGCTTTGGATTACCTGATGAAAAACCCCGGAATTTTAAAACAGGCCTGAAAGAGTCTCTTTTTTATTCCTGTTCAAGTTTGATAATAGATCCTTTGTAAAATTTGGTCAGATCATAAAGATCAGCAAAATGATGCTGAAGATCGGGGATGATTTTATCATCAAATTCTTTTAAACCACATTGGTTTTCTGCCAGGAGATATAAAGACTGATTATCCGGTTTCAGGTACTCACAAAGTATATTATCCTGATGCTGCTCTCTATGCATAAGTTCTGTGAGAAATATTCCGTAGATCAGAAATTGATTGAAATGTTGAGAATCTACAATATAATTCATGTCTTGTTTCAGAAGTTTTTCATAATCTGAAAGGATCTGAAGAAAGTTTTCGGCATGAACAGTTGTTGGGATTTCATAAAAAAGATCAATACCATTGATGAAAAGCTGCGTTTTAGCTTCCTCATGATCTGCGGAATATGCTTTACTGAACCATTGAAAAATAAGCAAAAGCTCCTCCTGAGTAAGTTCTTCAACAGAATCTTTTACCTTGTTTTTAATCTTCTCAAGCGTATCTTTTGCATCAGATGGCAGGAATTTTAGAATATTTTCCTCTTCACGATCCAGCTTATTGTACAAATTAATTTTGGCAATAGTGGGGTTGGTTTTGATGAAATAAAGTTCTTCCGCCATAGGTATTTACCAAGTAATCTTTTAAAAATGGTTATTGAAAGATACAAAATATGCATCAACTTTATTTAAAAAAATAATATGCATTGAATGGTATAGCTATTTTAGGGTTTCATGCAGTGCAATTCTGTTTCCTTCTGAGTCTTCAAATTCGGCTATGGCAAAACCATACTTTTCATCTGTTCTTTTAGGATAAAGGATAGCCCCTCCGTGTTGTACAGCCTTTTTCAATGTACGGTCAATACTCTCTGTTTTAAAATAAATAATGACACCGCTTTTGGAAGGCTGGTAAACATCACCTTTAGCCAAAGCTCCTGTAATACCGCTGTTTTTTTCCTCAAAAGGAAACAATGCCATCTCATAATGGTCGATAATTTCTTTCTCAAAACTAAAGTTGAAAACAGCAGAATAAAACTTTTCTGCACGCTCCAGATTATGCACCGGAATTTCAAAATACACTACAGGATTGGTAGATTTCATATTTTTTACAAAGTTGGTTTTCTGTGACTGATGGCAGGAGACACCTGTTAGCAAAAGAAATAACAAAACGGATGACAGTAATTTCATGATAATGATGTTTAAATGCAGGTCGCATTTCTTTGCTCTAAAATAAGCTTTTTTATTTGTATTTTAAAAATAGATAGACTTATCTATTTTTTGTTTAGATTTGTAAAAATTTTCACGATGAAAAAAGAAAAAGTACGCGAGAGAATTATCAGGGTTGCTTTAGAATTGTTTTATAAACAAGGGTACAATTCTACAGGAATCAACCAGATTATTGCAGAAGCTGATATCGCTATTGGCTCACTGTACAACCATTTTTCATCTAAAAATGATCTTCTTCAGGCCTATCTCATCAAAGAAGAGCTTGATTGGTTTGAAGGATTTGAAAACAGTACATCCAAAATTTCAGACCCGAAAGAAAAAATTCTGGCACTCATCGACTTTAGGAAAAAATTACAGCAGACCTCTAAGTTTGCAGGTTGCCATTTCATCAAGATCGTTTCAGAAATAGGAGAGGGAAACCCTTCTGTTTCCGCTTTTGCAAAACAGCATAAAGAAAAACAGAAAGATCTTATCAAAGTACTTGTAACAGGATATGGAGCGCAAAGACAAATTTCTGATACTGACTTAATCGCAGAAAATATTTTCCTGTTAATAGAAGGAGCAGTTGTCACCTCCACGATCAATAGGCAAAATGATTCTTTTGATCAGGTAAAAAAAATAATTCAGGGTTTACTACCCTAATTTTTTTTAATAAATAAAAAATAGATATATCTATATAAAAATGAAATATAAGTATTTGAAATTGTTGGTTGTACTCTTTGGTCAGTTGTTGACGATCATGGATATCTTCATCATCAATGTATCCATACCTTCCATACAGCGGGACCTTCATGCTTCCAATGGAGAAATGCAGTTTATGATTGCAGCTTATCTTATCGGATTTGCTTCTTTTCTGATTACAGGAGGCCGGCTGGGTGATCTGTACGGAAGAAAAAAAATCTATATTATCGGGTTAATCGCTTTTATGCTGAGTTCTGCTGCTTGCGGAATTTCTGCAGGAGCGGAACAATTGGTCTTTTCAAGATTTATACAGGGGATAAGTGCTGCAATGATGGCTCCGCAGGTACTATCAATGATTCAGATTTTATTTCCTGTTCATCATGAACGCACAAAAGCAATGGGGTGGTATGGGATCACTATTGGAATAGGAACCATTTTGGGGCAGTTTCTCGGAGGATATTTTTCTTCTCTTACCATTATAGAAGAACCCTGGAGACTTATTTTTCTGATGAATATTCCTATATGTCTCCCGGCAGTTATCCTGAGTCTGAAATTATTAAATGAGTCTAAAACTTCCGTAAAGCAGTCTTTTAATATGGGAGGTGTTGTCACACTTTCTGCAGGATTGTTCTGTGCTACCTATGCTCTGACAATGTCTGAACATGAAGGGTTTCACTTCAAAAATGCCCTATTGATGGTTGTTTCAGCCGGAATTATTTTCGGGTTTATAAAAAATCAGAAAAATAGAATGCAAAATAAACGTTCTTATCTGATTGATTTTGAGCTGTTCCGTTATCAAAATTTCAATTTGGGTATCGCAGCAGTTTCCTTCTTTTTCATTATGCTGGATTCCTATTTTTATATACTGTCACTTTTTTTTCAGGATGGATTAAAGATCAGTCCGTTAGAAGCCGGAGAAATTATTGTTTTTCAAGGGCTGGGATTTATACTGGCCTCGGTTATTTCTGTAAAGCTGATTTTGAGGTATGGGAAAAAAGCTCTGATTGCGGGGCTCAGCTTTATTATTGTTATTCTTATGCTTCAGCTGTTTCTATTCAGAATGCAGATTGGTTTCTCCGTTTTCTGCCTGCTGTTATTTTTACACGGGCTGGGGGTGGGTTCAATCATTCCCTCACTGGCCAATATTGCTCTTTCCGGAATGTCTGAAAAGTTGATCGGGAATGCATCCGGTGTTTATAATACCTTTCAGCAGATTGCTGCGATCATTGGAATTGTAGCCGTGGGAAGTGTTTTCTACTATTTTCTGGGAACAAAACCTGGCGTACAGCATTATTACAATGCGTTCTCAGTGGCGGTACTGATAAACATTCTCTGCCTGGTTTTTGTCATAGCTCTTGTTTTTAAAGTTCCCCATCATATTCTCCCTGAAATGAGGGGGAAAAAATAATTGGGAGTCCTTTTATGGTTTTTTTGATGAGGCTTTGATCTCATTCAATGTGGCCTTCGCGATATTTCTGGTAACTTCAGTGGGAGAATGACAGTCGCAGTTGCTGAATCCTATCACGTAGATATCTTCACCGGGAATATAAATCCCCATGCTTTTAAATCCAAATATGCTTCCGCCATGTTCCCGGTCAGGGGTTCCATTAATATTTTTTAAGTGCCACCCATATCCATAAGTAAATTCTTCCCCATTGTTCAGGGTATATTTCTGAAATGCTTTTTGGGTTTCTTTGGGATTCAGGAGAGTATTCTGATTTAAAGCTTGCTGCCACTTCAGCATATCCTCTACAGTAGACATCAATGAACCGGAGGAAAAAGGAACACTGAAACTAATGACGGTTTTATTGACAAATGCCTGCTCTTTTTTGTGATAGCCATAAGCTCTTTGAGGGATCACTTTTCTGTCGGAAGCATAATAAGAATGGGCCATTCCTGCTTTATCAAAAATATTTTTTTTAATAAAATCCTCATAAGAATTTCCGGAAACCAATTCAATGATATGACCTAACACCACGTATCCGGAATTGTTGTAATCAAACTTTTCTCCGGGTGCAAAATCGACAGGTTCATTTTTGAAAAAATTAACCATTTCTTCAGGCTTCATCTCTTTCTGGGCAATAGAAGAAATGGATTTCATTTTGGTGAAATCTTTGATTCCTGAAGTATGGGTCAGAAGGTGATGAATAGTGATTTTGTCTCCGTTAGGATAATCTTTGATGTATTTGGAAACAGGATCATTTACATGGAGTTTGCCCTGTTGTTCCAATATCAGAATAGCTACAGCCGTAAACTGTTTGGTCATCGATCCGATCTGGAAAACATGATCAGGAGTCATATCTGTACCGAGTTCAAGGTTGGCTTTTCCAAATGCCTTTCTATACAGGTTTTTCCCATTTTGAGTAATCAGAAAAGCTCCGCCAGGCTCATTTGTGTTCCCGAATTCTGTCTGGATAATACTGTCAATTTTCTTTTCATATCCTTTTGTATGCACCTGCGCATTCACTGTCGTATTTAAAAAGGGAAGAAGAACAAGCACAGTTATCAGTTTTTTAATAATCATAGTAGTGTATTTTGTTATGCAAAGATATAAATATTTATTATTACTATGTTATACAATATAGTGGATTGTCTTTTTCCTCTAAAAAAAATAGAATGATTCTTATAAGAAACTACTTTTCAACCGAGATTAATAACATCATGGGTCTGCGGAGTTCTTCTTTCATCTCCGGAATTTCTTTCAATATCTCCTGACCTGGCAGCGGTTCAATAACTTCTTTGATTTTGAAGCCCTGTTTTAATAAAGTATGTAAATAAGAAGTTAAAGTACGATGGTATTTGATCACATTTTCTCCTAAAAAAGTGGTGTTTCGTTTTCCTTCCATAAAATAACGGTCTACGGGCCAGCATACTTTTTCACCATTTTTATCATATACCCAGTCCTGACCACCTTCTGCAGTGAATACAGGATGCTCTACTGAAAACACAAAAGACCCTCCGGAGGTAAGCCATTGATAAATATGCTGAACAATGGTATCAAATGATTCTACATAGTGTAAGGTGAGCGAACTTAATATCATATCAAATTTTTCAGCAGGATAATCAACATCTTCCAGAGCTTTTCTTTCATATTGAATTCCTTCCAAAAAATTGATTTCCTGTGCTCTTGCCAGCATTTTTTCCGAAAGATCAATTCCGATCACAGATTTTGCACCATTTTCCATGGCATACCGGCAGTGCCAGCCAAAGCCGCAGCCCAGATCGAGAATATTCTTTCCCCGAAGATCTGGCAGCATATTTTTCAGCATATGCCATTCTCCGGCTCCTTCCAATCCAATCTGAGAACGAAGCATTTTTTCGTACTGGTCAAAAAATGAAGGGTGGTCGTATTTATTTTCTTTCATAGCTTCAAAAAATTGTGGTTCTTTAAGTAAAGTCATTTTGACTTTTTACCTATCCATGTCAAGGTTTTAGACCTTGACATGGATTTTAGTTAAGACTTTGAAAATTTTCAGCTCATTAAAGAAGTATCATTCCTGCAAATCATTTAATGAACACGAGATCTACGTAAATTTACGACAATTATATCAGAATTCAGAGGCTGCTGATTACTGAAAAAAGCTGAATGTTCTACACCCAGCTTTATATCATTATTTCTCAATTGAGAATTTTTAATTTGATTCTGTATACTTTTTGAAATTATCAAGGATAGCCTGCCAGCCGCCTCTCTGCATGTCTTCAGGGTTTTCGCTTTCAGGATCGAAAGCAACATCTACATTGGTGTAGCCATTATTTTCTTTAAAGTCAACACGTACCTGTCTTCCGTCCGGCATGGTATACGTAAAGTTTTCGCCATCTTTTATTTCATTGTAAACAGCTTCAAAGTCGAAACCGAAACTTCCGTCTTTAGCTTCCATTCTTGCGGCATATTTTCCACCTACTTTCATATCATTGGAAGCAGATGGGCATTGCCATGAAGGATCAGCAAAGTTCCATTGCGTAATGTGTTCAGGATGGGTGTAAAAATTCCATACTTTTTTTGCATCTGCATTGATGGTCGCAGAAACTGTGATTTTGTGGCTCATTTTTTATGGGTTTAATGTTAATAGTAATTCGTCAAGTTTTTCAAGAGTAGCCATCATTCCCTGTTCCATTCCCATTTCGATAATGGTTTCCAGATCCGCTAAGGATTGATAGGTTACAATAGTTTCTACAAGGGTATTCTCATTTTTATCCGTGAAAGATACCACCCATTCTGCCTGCGGAAGATCTGTGTTGATTTCTCCCTTTTCATTGCAGAATGCATCGCTGGAAGTATAAGAATCAATTGGATTGATCTTGTGATAGCCAACCCAGCTCCAGTATTCTTTTCCATTAGGTTCTACCATTGCATAATGCCAATGTCCGCCTTCACGGAATTCCATGGATTGTGTTTTGGTAGTGATTGGTTTGGGAGCAAACCAGCGGTCCAGAAGTTCACTTTTCGTATAGCAATCCCAGACCAATTGTCGGTGGGCCATAAACTCACGTCTGATGGTTAAGGTGTTCTTTTCCTTATCTGCAAGAAAATCGAACTGAAGAAGATGTTTCATATTAATATTTTTTAGTTGAGTTGTTGTGTAAGTTTTATTTCTGCTGGCCTTTCAGAGTTGCCAGTAACGTATCAAGCTGTTCGAAGCGGCTTTCCCATATCTTTCTGAACTGTTCCAGCCAATGATCTATTTCTTTCATTTTATCAATTTCTAAAAAGTAATAAATTTCTCGGCCCTGGTGATTTTGGGTAACCAGTTCACACTCTGTCAGAATTTTCAAATGCTTTGAAACGGCCTGCCTGGTCGTATCAAAATGCTCTGCTATGGCATTGGGTGTCATTGCCTGTACTGCGATCAGTGCAATAATTGCTCTTCGGGTGGGATCTGCTATAGCCTGAAAAATATCTCTTCTCATACATGATGATTTTTAAATGAAACCATATGGTTGCAAATATATGTGCAACTTTTCGGTTTCGCAATTTTTTTTGATGAAATTTATAAATCAGAAACTGAAAAACAATAGATGTTTTTTATTAATTGGGTTTAAATCAGTTGTTTTTGGTTGGTTTGAGAGGGTTTTACCTTTTGTTTTTCTGCATTGCTTTGATCAAGCGGTCATTTCTTTTATCTGCTCTTTCATTATTTAAAGAAAGTACAGCCCAAATAGCAGCAGGAAGCCATCCGATAAGAGTGATCTGTAAAATGAGACAGATAATTCCTGTGAGAACTTTTCCACGGACCATAAAAGATAAGAAGGGAAGTAAGATGGCTAATAACATGATTTTTCGTTTTTAATTAATTTGATTTTTAACGGGACTGAGGATCGAAATAGGCTTTAAAAGTGAGAGGATCTTCTGTTTTATCCTCTGCTTCTTCAAGATATTCTAAATACTCTTCCTGATGTTTCTCCATATAAACAAGCACAATAGCAAGGTTTACAAAGAGATTTTTGTCCTTAGAACCCAAATTTAATGCCGTTTTTAAATACGCCAGTGCTGTTTCATTTTCTCCCATGTCAGAGTAAACAGCACCAATATTAATTAAAGCCGCAGTATTTTTAGGTTCAATGAGTAAAATTTCATCGAGTTCCCGGATTAACAGGTCATTTAAAGTATCCCAATGGTCTTCATTTTCCCATCTTTTAGCCTGAAGTTTTTTTACGTTTTCTAATCTTGATGTTATCGTACTCATTATTTTAAATTACAGAATGGATACTTTTTATATTTCTATTATTTGTTAAATCATCCAAGGTCTGATAACAGGGGTCGAACCTGTGTCCTCCCGGTCCAAGAGCCGGATGCTCTGCCACTGAGCTATATCAGAAATCAGGACAGGTGCAGGGCTCGAACCTACGTCCTCCCGGTCCAAGAGCCGGGTGCTCTGCCACTGAGCTAACCTATCCTTTTTTATTTTTCCTTTCAGTTTTTCCCTGAAAAATATTTGTTCTTTCTTAAAATCTTTGCCAGAAACGGATTGGAAACCGTTACACCATGCACCAGTTCAGGAGTGGGTTTGAATGGGCTTACTCCATGAATACGGGGTGCTATCCATCCCGATTTTTCAGGATCTATGCCGGCTTCCCGGCAGGCATTGACAATTGTTTCTTTGTTGCAGAAAATCCTTTCCTGAAAAACTTCCCAGGGCAAAGGTACATTATTCCAGACTTCTGTATTGGGATCAATCTTACCGCCGGTAGATAAATGCCATGCGATGACATCGGCAGCCATCAGGCGCATCACTTTTCCAAAACAAAGATCTTCAAGAACAGAATCCAGACCTAAAGCATAAATCAGGTTCATCCAGTTATCCCTGGCTTTATTCCAGGCTCCGGCGGTATTGTTCCAGGTGGTGGAATCATTCCCTCTTTTGACTGCCATGGTTTTTCTGTAGATATCATTTTCGTTCCAGAGTGTTTCCAGAAATCCGGAGATTTCTTCAAGAATAACGGTCCATTTGCCTAAAAGATTTCCTTTCTGCTCATCTGTCAGATGTTGTACGACTTCTTCAGCAGAATAAATATAAGAAATAGCCGACCAGTTTGTTTCTTCCGGATTTTGTTTACACCTATTGAAAAGCATCTCACAGATCTCATCAAAAGGTCTGTCCTGACTTTGATTGGTAAAGGTACTTCTCATGTTGCTCCGCGCATTGAAGTAAGCGATAAAACAGGCTGTATTCAGGTCACTGGAGAAGTCTTCAAAACTGATCGTATGAGAAAGTCCGTGTTTGGCTATTTTCTGAAGTTCAATTTTTTTTGATTCGTGAATGAATTTCTGAAGTCTGATCTCAATCCGTTTTAGCAGTCTCCATTTTTTGTTGTAGTTCCGCTTGGAAATATCCAGTCCGGCCAACATCCTCAGTTCTCTGTTAAGGCGGTCACTTCTGAAATCATTTTGTCCCATATCCTTGTGAATAATCGGAGAAACCTCTTTTAGAAAAGCTTTAATTTCCTCCACATTATTATACCCTGAGTTTTCTTTTTCATGGATTTTAAAAATCTCATTGGCCTTTTTGATCTGTTTTCCGGCTCCGATGGCGGCTCCAAATGTTTCAAGCATTGAAGTATATCCATAGAAACTGTTCTTCAGGGAATGGCCGGCTGCTTTATTTAAAATGGCAAGCTCCTGAATTTTCAGGTCGCTTTTCATCAGATCAACGATCATTTCCGCAATATCTTCGGGACGTTTGCGTGCATCTAATGTGGTATAAAGCTGTTCGATTGCTGCCATAAAGACAAATTTATAAGATATTTTTATTCAGAAGAAATATTTATTCCTTAAGTCCATCCTGTATCGCCGCTTTCAGGATTTCAGTGTTGATGTCTTTCAGGGCTTTGAATTTAATACAATATCCTGTTACACTGGCTTTCCCGATTTTCTCTCCATAGGTTTCTGACAGGTAAGTTTTGTCATTGATATTCATAATATAGATGGAGATTCCGGTAGTATTGGCACTCATTCCGATCTGATAAAAATCTCTGGTTTTTCCGCCGGCATATTGTAAGGTATAGAATCCATATCCGATATTGGGATTGGAAACTGTTTTATTCTCATCATTTTTACCATCCAGAAACCATAGCTGGCATTCCGGCATAAGTTCCAGAATGATATGGTGGAGTTCCTGCATATCATTGCGTTTCTTTTCAGGCTGGCTGTTGAGATAGTCCTGTATTTGTTCTTGGATGGTCATATGAAATTCAGATTATTTTGTATTGTCTAAAGTTCTGCGTTGGGTTAACTTTCTAGTTTATAAAATGAAAAAAGTTATTTTTATTCGGGCTGATAGTATTTTCTTTTTTAATATACCACTCTACAAATTTATTATATTCAGTTTCATTTTTTTGAAGCCAATTTGAAAACTCATCTTCAGCACCTATTTGAAATATATAATGATTGTAGGCATCAAAAATATTATTTTTAGACATTATATCCTGATAGTCAAAAAGTATATTTGGATAATCTTTATTGTCTTTTTGGAAATATGATTTCAAAAATCCCTGTCTTATTTTTGACAATGAATCTAAGCTGAATTCTTTTGCTTTTGAGTCTAATAATCCATAAATAAACCACTTTCCAAACATCATACATAACGGAAGTTTATTATCTTTTTCAAATTGAGTTGGGCTCATTACCATTTGCTTACAAAGATTAACCTCTTTGAATTGTTCATTTTTAAATACGATTGAACTTTTATAAGCATTAAATAAATTTTTACTCATTTCTTTAGTTCTATCGGTAGTTCTTTCAAGATTAACGAATATTTCTCCATAAATTAACCCCGGGACTTTATCATCAGAGTTAAGATAGAGGTTGGCAATTCTATAATAATTTGAAGGATATTTTGGATCAACCGAAATTCCTTTTTGATAAGAAGCAACCGCTTTATTATACTCTTTTTCCAGTTCGTAAACAACTCCTTTTTCCAGATATAATAATCCCTTATTTGGAAATTTTTTAATTCCTGAATCATAGATTTCTACTGCTTTTTTTGGATTATTAAGATTATCATAGGAGTTTCCCCAAAGTGAATAAAGCTGAACATTGATATCTTTATAGTTTTGTAATTTCTCCGCAATTTCTATTGCTTTTTTATAATCCTTTTTTAAATAGTTGGCATAGGCAATTTCGTAAGGATAATTAAAGTTTTCAGGGTCTAATTTCTGACTTTCCTCAAGCAGTATAATACTCTCTTCAATTTTTCCATTATCCATAAGTTTAATGGCTTCGTTACCTTTTTGTAAAGCAATTTCCTTATTACTCTGGGCAAAAGAAAAAGGACTTAAAAGGACTGTGATAATTAAAATTTTGAATTTGTTTCTCATTGAATAATCTGTTTAAAATAAGTGGTTATATGGTATTTGTTTTTTATTTTATGATCAATGAATTCTTTCTAGTCTTTATTTTCTGGACTTTTTTCGGTTGTTTTGGTTTCAAACAAGCATCAATAAAAAAACAGGAAATTGAACCAATGATCTTCTTAACATTCTTTGCCCACTCATTTGTGCTTGTTCAGTCGACTAATTTATCTATTTTCATAGAAATCTGAAGGTTTAAGATCAAAAAAAAGAACAGCAATTGCTGTTCTTTTTTTTATATTTTTCTGATTTATCGAATCAGTTCTTTCATTGTTTTATCTGTTTTCATTAATTCACCTTGCGGAATCTGATGATTAAGATAAGTGAAAAGCAACCGGGTTACCCAGCTGTTTTCAATCTGATGAATATAGTAAGCGCAAATCAAACCAAAATCATCAGAAATATAAGCGGGAAGATCTGAGGAACCAGTACTTCTAAAGGTCGAAACAAAGATTTCCTTTCGGATATTACTTATTTTATCCTCAGTTTCCTCGTCAAAAGGCTTTTCTTCAATGTTCTGATAGGCCTTCATCCATCCATCAGAAAATTCCGAAGAATCTCTGCTGTCAAGAATTTCATCAATCTTTTCAGAAGTGATATTATCAAGAATTATTTTTAATGATCGATTAAAAACGGATTCCAGTATATTGATTTTTTCTGTCATAACTTATATATCCTATCCAAATGCTCTTTTCAGCAAGCTCTCTACCTTTGGTTCGCTGCCTCTGAAATTTTTATACAATTCCATTGGATCTTTGGTTCCTCCTGAAGAAAGCAATACTTTATACTTGGCTGCAATCTCAGGATTGAAGATTCCGTTTTCTTTGAAATACTGGAAAGCATCTGCATCCAGAACTTCCGCCCATTTGTAAGAATAATATCCGGCAGAATATCCACCCTGGAAGATATGAGAGAAACTTGGGCTCATAGCCGTTTCGGAATTGGAAGGATAGAGAGTTGTCGCTTTGGTATACTTATCTTCAAACTCCTTTACACTTTCATTTTCCAACTCTTCAACTTTGGTATGATAGTTCATATCCAGAAGTCCGAAACCTAATTGTCTTAAGGTTTGATAACCTTCCATGAAGTTTTTAGACTGCTCAATTTTTTCAATTTTTTCGTCAGGAAGTACTTCTCCAGTCTTATAATGTTTGGCGAATGTTTTTAAGAATTCAGGTTCATAGCAGAAATTTTCCAAAAACTGAGAGGGAAGTTCCACAAAGTCCCATTTTACAGAAGTTCCCGACAGCGTAGGATATTGGGTATCCGCCATCATACCGTGAAGGGCATGTCCGAATTCATGGAATAGGGTAGTTACCTCCTGGAAAGTCAATAAGCTAGGGGTATCTTTTGTCGGCTTGCTGAAGTTACATACGATTGAAATATGCGGACGTGAATTTTCACCGTTTTGCTTGTACTGATTTTTATAGCTGGTCATCCATGCGCCGGCTCTTTTCCCTTTTCTTGGAAAATAATCAACATATAACAGTGATTTATACGTTCCGTTTTCCTTTACCTCGTATACTTTTACATCCTCGTGGTATTTCGGAATATCATTCCTTTCTTCGAAAGTAAGACCGAAAAGTTTGTCTGCCAATCCGAATACAGCCTCCTGTACCTGATTTAACGGGAAGTAAGGTTTCAATTCTTCATCATTAAGATCGAATTTCGCCTTACGAAGTTTTTCAGCATAGAATGCATGGTCATAACCTTGCATTTCTTCTATTCCATCAGCTTTGGCTAAAGATTTTAATTCTTCAATTTCTTTATCAGCATAAGGTTTTGCTTTAGTTAAAAGTTCATTTAAGAAATCAAAAACTTTTACCGGAGACTTTGCCATTCTTTCTTCCAATACAAAGTCTGCATAGTTTTTATATCCTATAAGCTCAGCTTTCTGCTGTTTCAAATGAAGAAGTTCTTTAATCAGATTCTGGTTGTCAAACTCTCCGCCATCAAAGGATTTTTTACCATTTGCCAGTGCCAGTTCTTTTCTTAGCTCACGGTTTTCGGCATACGTCATGAACGGAATATAGCTTGGATACTGCAAAGTGACTACCCAGCCTTCAAGATTTCTTTCCTTAGCTTCCTCAGCATATTGATCTATGATCGCTTCCGGAATTCCTGCAAGATCTTCTTTGTGGGTGATGTGTTTAAAATAAGCATTCGTGGAAGCCAGTACATTCTGCCCGAACTGTAACGATTTTAAAGAAAGATCCATGCTGATTTTCTTTAATTTCTCTTTGTTTTCCTCATTCAGTAAAGCCCCGCTTCTTACAAAACCTTTGTAGGTTTCGTTTAAAAGCATTTCCTGTTCTTCATTGAGATTATAGTTGTCCTTTTCATCATATACCTTTTTGATTTTGTTGAAAAGGGCTTCGTTTTGAGATATTTTTGAAGAATATTCCGTTAAGATCGGAGAAACTTCCTGGGCAATCTGCTGGATCTCATCGCTGGTTTCTGCAGAATTTAAGTTGAAAAAAATATTTGAGGCCACATCAAGTTGTTCTCCGGAATACGCCAATGCTTCAATAACATTTTCAAAAGTCGGTGCTTCGGGATTGTTGACAATCGCATCAATTTCTGCTTCGGATTTTTGAATCAGTTCTTTAAATGCCGGAAGATAATCTTCATTTTTAATGTCACTGAATGGTGCTGAATGATATGGAGTAGTAAATTTTTCTGTTAAAATATTCATTTTTTGATTTTTATATAAGGTAAATGTAATGATTCATTAGGAATCACAGCTGAAATGCTCAAAAATAATGCCTTACTCACAAGTTATGACAAAAATACTTATCTTTAAATAATCTTGTCATATGGAAAGAGGGGGGTGATGTAGGAATATTTAATTTTGAGAACAGATTTAAAATAAATAACCTTAAATATATAGACTATGAAAACACTCTTAAAAATCATTGGTACCATCATTGTACTGATGATCATCTATGCTGTAATTGCAATACTGGCTTTCAGTAAAGATTACCATTATGAAAAATCTATTGTCATCAATGCCCCGCAGGAAAAAGTATGGACCCATGTTGGTTCCCTAAAAGCTTACAACCAATGGGATCCTTTTTCCAAAGCTGATAAAAACATTGTGATTACCTATTCAGGAGAAGGAGATAAAGTTGGAGATTCCTATCACTGGAAAGGTGACAAAAATGTAGGAGAGGGAGAGCAGACTATTACTGAGCTGGTTCCCAATCAGAAGATGGGTACAAAACTTCATTTTGTAGAGCCTTTTGATGGTGAGATGAAAGCTAATTTCATTCTGGCTCCGGAAGGAAGCGGAACCAAAGTGACCTGGATGATTGATAACGAGCTTACTCCAATGATGAAGATTATGAAGCCGCTGATGAATGGAAATATGGATAAAATGTTTGGCCAGGGACTGAATGACCTGAAAAACATTGCAGAAAAATAAAATGATAGCCTTGTAGATTTTACAAGGCTTTTTTATTACAATTCTTTCTTTTTCATCGTTGAGGTACAGTTTCCTTTACCTCCTT
Source organism: Chryseobacterium sp. (assembly GCA_030146295.1). Taxonomy (GTDB): domain Bacteria; phylum Bacteroidota; class Bacteroidia; order Flavobacteriales; family Weeksellaceae; genus Chryseobacterium. Next base: position 1,874 of record JASLCD010000294.1, on the reverse strand, counting down.
AATTATTGGCTGCCGGGTTGTTTTTTGCAAATATCATTGATGAACTGCAGAAAGGGATTCATCGAAAAAAGAGTTATTTTATGTGAAGGCAAAGAAATATTATTCAAAAATATTATCTTTATATAAAGAATCGATTGTATGGAGAAGATTGTATTTGAAAAAAGTGATATCAGAGACTTTGTGAAAATTACCATCACAGAGAAAATTGAAAAGCTTAAAAACTTTATCGAATTTACCCTGGAAGCAAGCCGTGACATCAAAAAAACTCCGAAATATGACAGCATGAGAGAAGAGATGCAGGAGGAGATTTATCAGATGCAGCGGCAGCTGGGCGCATTGAATGATCTTAGGCGGAATATGGCAAAAGTACTGAATACTGCCACAGAAAGAGTACAGCTTGGCTCGCTGGTTATTACCAATAAGGCCCGGTTTTATATATCAGTGTCATTAGGGGAATTCTTTTTTGAAGGAGACCGGTTTTATGCGATCTCTCCTGAAAGCCCCATGGCAAAAAAAATGATGGGGATGAAACCGGGTGATGAGTTTACCTTAAATAAGATCCATCAGAAAATTGTAGAAGTCCTATAGCGTATTAAAAAATGTAAATACCCAATTGGGGTTTACAGATGAGTTTTGAGTGGGTTCCATACAATATAGCTTCAAATGTATTTGAAGTTTTATTTTTATTTAATACTTTGTACTTCAAAACGAACACCCATGAAATTCGACAGTTTAAGAACCAACAGGTTCAATCATTGGATTATTATACACCTGAGATACCTTATAGGATTTGCTTTTTTTCCTTCCGGATTGGTAAAATTTTTTGGAGAAAGATTTACAAGAATTTCAACCGATCATCCGATCGGATATTTTTTCGAAGCCTTGTACCAATCTGGCTTTTACTGGAATTTCCTGGGGCTGGCGCAGATAACGGCTGGTATTTTACTGATGACACAGCGCTATGCAACACTTGGTGCATTGCTATTTCTGGCCATACTGACTAATATCTGGATCATCACCATCAGTCTGGCATTTAAGGGAACCTGGGTGATAACATCCCTGATGATGATTGCCGTTCTGATGCTGGTAATATGGGATCATCACAAGCTGCTTCCGGTTTTCAATTATAATAAAGCAAGTACAGTAAAAGAATACCCTGATCCTGGCTATCACTGGATTATCGCAGGGTTGGTATATGCTGTAAGTTTTATTGCTTTGTATATTCTGGATCCTTCAAAAGGCGAAGTATATGAAAAATGGCTGTGTATATTATTGGGTTTGACCATTCTTGCAACCTTTGGAATAAGTAATTACAAAGCGTACAAAAATCGTAAGCTGATTGTAAATACTTAACATTTTAAATGAAAAAGATTGAATTCCATGTTGTAAATTTGCAGGTATGAATAAAGCATCCATCTTAAAAGAAATCATAGAGCAAAGAAGAAGTATTTTTCCAAAAGATTATACCGATGCAGAAATTCCTCAGGAAATTGTAGAGGCCATTTTGAATTCTGCTGCATTTGCTCCCAATCATAAGCGCACAAAGCCATGGCGTTTCAAAATATTCAAAGGTGAAGAAAAGGCTCAGCTGGCTTCAGAAATGCAGGCGATCTATAAAGCAATCACTCCCGAACAGCTTTTCTTAGAAAAAAAATATGCAGATATTGGTTTTAAAATCAATAAAGCTAATGCTGTGGTTTCCATCGTTGTCAATTTCAGCGGAATGGTTCCTGAATGGGAAGAAATAGCAGCTGTTTCAATGGCTGTTCAGAATATGTATCTTACCTGTACGGCCAACAATATCGGATGCTACTGGAGTTCTCCCAAAATTGTTGATGAGTTGAAAGATTCTTTGACTATCGAAGAAAATCAGA
>JASLCD010000273.1 GCA_030146295.1 Chryseobacterium sp. | reverse complement strand
CCACTTTGTTTGGAATGATTAATTGTATTTTCTAAAAACATTTGTTAAATTAGCCGTATATTTTTAACATCAAAAGTAAGCAATTTTAATAAGAATCTTATTATGCAGAATATCCAAGATTTAAAGGAAAAGATTTTTTTTGAATCCATGAATATCATTGATAATCTGGACAAAATAAGCAACGTAGACGAATTACTTTCCAAGCAAGATCTTGTAGATGAGCTTGCTAACAGGATTTCTTTTTTGAAACTGCTGGAAAAGAATATTGAATATCTTGTGACAGATCATCCGGGCCAGCATCCGGATCATCAGCAGATCTCTTTTGCATCCGGAGAAACGGAACATTATGATAAAGGAAATGAGGTGACAGAAGAGGAAGCTATTTTCAATAATGAACTGAACGAAATTGACGAAAACGAAATTTTCTCTACCGGATCCGAAGAAGAGGAAGCTGTTTTCAATAACCAGCTGAATGAAATTGTTGAAAATGAATTCCATGAAAATATTGTAAGCTTTGCAGAAGAGAATTACGAAGAAAAATTACCCGAAAATATTCAGGAACAACATTCTGATCATGAAACTCTGGAAGAAGAAGCCGTTTTCAATAATCAGTTGAATGAAATTGACGAAAACGAAATTTCAGAAGAGCAGAGAGCTGTTCTGAGCTTTGTAGATGAAGAAAAAATTCTTGCTCATGCTACACCCGACTCGGATGAAGATCTCAACGAAGACCTGTTTCATCATGAAGTGACGGAGGAAGAAGCTATTTTCAGCAACCAGCTGAATGAAATAGATGATCAGGAAGAAGAAAATGCCGAACCGGAATCCAAAAAAGAAACTGATTTCGCTGTGGTAAATGATGCTAAAGCTGCTGTGACAGAAATCATTCCGAGTATTTTTGATACCGAAACCCTGGAAGATGAAATGCTGATTGAAGAAAATGAAGAACAGTTTATTGCATCAAATGTTTCCATTGAGCAGGGAGAAATGGCCACAGAAACGTCCAATGTAGAAAATATTCTGAGTGAGATCAAAAATGATCATTCAGGAGAAGAGAAAAAGGAAGAAAGTATTCTTGCCGAAGTCTATGACAGAAGAAAAATTGTTGAAATCGACAAACCTGCTGGCGTAGAAACAGAAAAACATCCTTCTGATGAAAGTTTTGAAAATTTAGAAGAATACCATCAGGAGAAAAAAATAAAATTATCCAATATCAAAGGATTGAAAGCCGTTCAGTCACTTTTTGATGACGATCCTTTGGAAAGAGAGCTTCCAAAAGAAAAAGCACCTACAGAAGAAAAAGAAGATACCGGAAGTATTCTGAAGTCTAATATTCCTACTAATTTTATGGAAGCAGACAAGCAGAAACCGGAATTTAAGTTGGATCTTAATGATAGAATTGCTTTTTCAAAAATGCTCTTTGAGGGAAGTCAGACAGATCTGAATGATACTGTCTTTCAGCTGAACCGGTTCAAAACACTGGAAGAAGCCAAAGAATATCTGAGTGATCTGTATTATGAAAGAAAATGGAATAAAGTGGATGAATATGCTCAGAGACTTTGGATATTGGTAGAAAATAAATTTTTATAATTTTGAGCGGAATCTTATATTTTGTTCCCACACCGGTTGGGAATCTGGAAGATATGACTTTCAGGGCGGTAAATGTCCTTAAAGAAGTTGATTATATTTTATGCGAAGACACCAGGACTTCCGGAATACTTTTAAAGCATTTTGAGATCTCAAAACCTTTAAAATCTTATCATTTACATAATGAACATCAGGCAACGGAGAAAGTAATTGCTGACCTTAAAAGCGGTCAGAACATCGCTATTATTACCGATGCAGGAACACCCGGGATTTCTGATCCAGGATATTTGCTGGCAAAAGCAGGAGCAGACAATAGTATTGATATGATCTGCCTTCCCGGAGCAACAGCTCTCATTCCCGCACTTGTAGTATCAGGACTTCCCAACAACGAGTTTTTATTCGCTGGTTTTTTACCGCAGAAAAAAGGGAGACAGACAAAGCTTAAGCAGCTTGCCGAAGAAAAGAAGACGATAGTTCTTTACGAAAGTCCCCATAAAATCAATACGACGCTGGAGCAGATCAAAGAATTCTTTGGAGAAGAAACCAAAGTAAGCCTAAGCCGTGAGATCTCTAAAAAATTTGAAGAAACAAAACGCGGAACCATCAATGAATTAATTGAATTTTCCAAGAGTAAAACGTTAAAAGGAGAGATCGTTCTTATTGTCAACAATTCTATTTAATTTTTCTTGAAAAAATTAGTCTTTGTATTGTGTTCTGTAGTCTGTACAGCACAAACCAGCCAATATATGAAAGTAATCCTGTCAAAAAAGACAGGAAAGGAAGTGAGTTCGTATTCGGACGGATACGGAACAGTTTATGATTCCGGGTCTAAAAAGCAGGGAATCATAGATTCTTCAGGAACTGTTACCTTTGAATCCCCTTACAGAGGAAGCATTTTACATATTTTTAAAAACAGATTTATTCTTTATTCTGAAGACGGCAGCAACAGAAAATCAGCCATTATCAACGAAAAAGGAAAAGAACTGATTGCTTTGGATGATCAGGAATTCAATACGCCCTGGTGGAGCAAAGACTGTATAATTTCTTCAAAACAAGACCAAGAAGCAGTCTATGATTACAACGGGAAAGAAATTATCCCCTATGCTGAAAAGATCAGGTTTTCAGGGAAGAACAGATTCTTTGTTTTAAAAGATAAAAAATGGCTGCTGTATGACCTTAGCGGAAAACAGCTCAGCAGCCGGGAATTTAAAGAAGATTATAACTTTGAAGATGGTAAGGCGCTGATCATTAATGAAGACAACGAAAGTGAAATCATTGGAAACAATGGCCAGACCCTGCACAAATTTTCGAAAAAGGTAGTAGATATTAATGCCTATCCTTATCTGATTACTAAAAATAGAAGCACAGGAAAGTTTGGTTTGATTGATGCCGAAGAAAATACGATTGCCGAGGAAATCTTTAGTGATATTACACCGGAATACTTTGGCAGAAAAGAATATATCTACCTTATAAAAAAGGGGAAAGCAACGGTGTTCAGTAAGAAAGATAAAAAACTGTATTCCCAGAACTTTAAATATCTAAATCCTTTATTGAATAATCTCTTCAGTGTTTATAATGATAAAGTAAAAAAATCAGGGATTGTTGATCTGGAGGGAAATATCATTCTTCCTCAGGAATACGATTTTATCAAAACATTTACCATTTCCGGGAAAGACTTTATCTACCTTAAAAAAGGAAATGAAGAACAATTTCTGGATAAAGATCTTAAGAATATTGTAGGAGATGGAGTGCGGATTCTAGGTTTTTATCCGGAGAATCTTATTGTTGAAAAGCAGGACCGTTACTATAGATTTTCTGTGAACGACAGAGTAATGACAGAATTGAAAAATATCAGCCAGATCAAAAATGAAGATGTTGAATATTTTAATCCGCTTAATCTGTATTCAAAACCTTTGGTATGTAAAAATACAGATAACTTTTACGGCATTCTGGATGGAAAAGGAACAGAAATTGTTCCCTTTATTTACGAAGATATCATAACATTCGGGAATGCTGAGAACGAAATTGTGGTAAAAAAAGAAGGAAAATTTGGTGTTTCAAACTTTCAGAATGAGCCATTGAAAGAGATTATTTATGATAAATATTTCTGGCAGAAAGAAGTACTGAAGCTGGATAGAAGCAAAAAAACAGACTTTATTTATTTCACAAAATTTAAAAATAATCCTGCTCAGCTTTAATAAAAATCCAGTATTTTAACATTTTAAATGGGTTGAATAACATTTTATAATATCTTTGCAAACCGTTTAATTCCGGATAGGAATTGTAGAAACTATAAGAGCCAGCTGTCACAAGCTGAATGAGTTATAAAAGAAAATAATTGTCAATAGATATGAAAATATTAGAAGGAAAAGTAGCACTAATTACCGGAGCTACAAGAGGAATCGGTAAAGGTATCGCTGAAATGTTTGCTCAGCAAGGGGCAAAAGTAGCATTTACCTATGCCGGCTCTGTAGACAAAGCAAAAGAATTAGAAGCAGCTTTAAGTTCTGTAACCCAAATTAAGGGATATCAGTCTGATGCATCAGATTATGATGCTGCACAGAAATTGGTGGAGGATGTAATGGCAGAATTCGGACAGATTGATATTTTAATAAACAATGCAGGGATTACAAAAGATAACCTGTTATTGAGAATGTCCAAAGAAGATTGGGATAAAGTAATCAAAGTAAACTTAGATTCAGTTTTTAACCTTACCAAAGCGGTAATCAAGCCCATGATGAAAGCCAGATCTGGATCTATCATCAATATGACTTCGGTAGTAGGGGTGAAAGGAAATGCCGGACAAGCCAACTATGCAGCTTCTAAAGCAGGTGTAATAGGATTTACAAAATCTGTGGCACTGGAATTGGGATCAAGAAATATCAGATGTAATGCTATCGCTCCGGGATTCATTGAAACTGAAATGACAGCTGTTCTGGATGAAAAAACAGTTCAGGGATGGAGAGAAGAAATTCCAATGAAAAGAGGAGGACAGCCTGCAGATATCGCAAATGCATGTGTATTCTTAGGCAGTGAAATGTCTGCATACATTACCGGACAAACGTTGAACGTTGACGGTGGAATGTTAACCTAGAAAATGAAAAAAGCACAGAATATAATAGTATTCTTGTCGGTTTTAATAGGCATCGGTCTGGCATACATTAGTTTTTTTAATGTATATCAGACCGATGATTATTTCTGGTCCTATACAACCAGAAAAGTAGGACTGGTACAAAGCTTTATAGATACCTATACAAATTGGGGCGGAAGATATTTCGGATATTCTGTCAATATGTTTAATCCGGTTTTTTACGACAGTACCAATATTCTTCCGAAAATATACCCTGTTTTTTTGATGCTTTCACTTATTGGAGTTTCAGCGCTAAACTTTAAAGAATATTTCAACTATTCTCTTAAAGAGTCTCTCAAAAAAGGATTACTGCTGTTTTTCTTTTACACCGTACTTTTGGTAAGTCTTCCGGAGCATTACTTTTGGATTACAGGAGCTAATGTCTATTTTGTTCCTGTTATTTTATCAGGTATTTTACTCTGGTTTTTAAAAAAATATGAAACTACAGGTCAGAAACTATGGTTTTACCTTTCAGCGTTGCTTATTGTCACTCTGATGGGCTCTAACGAAATTCTGGCACTCATTGTTGAGGGACTTCTGCTGGTATCATATTATCAGAAACGCAGTAAAGAAAACTTGCTTTTAGTACTGTTAGCAACCGTATTTTTACTGATAAGCTTTGTCGCACCGGGAAATTTCAACAGAATGGGAGAGACGGAAGGAGGAGTTCTGAAATGGCTGAAAAGGATGGCGCTTTTTGGGGTCAATACAATATATACTGCTGCCAAAGTTCTTTTGATACTTCCGTTATTTATTAAGGTTTTTGAAGAAGAGCTTGATACGATCAGTAAAAAAATACCATTTAAGAAAGCAATTCTCTACTGGTGTGTTTCTTTGCTTCCTTTATTGTTTACAGGGTATATTCTCAGCTCTGTTGCAAGGCAGTTTGAAAGTATACTTTTTTATTTTCTGATCACTTTTTCGTTGTTATTATATTTTAAATTTGAAAAGATAAAAACACTGTGGTGGATTTCGCTCTTCATTATTTTTCTCCCTGAACTTAAAATTTTCCCGGAAAGATATTCTTATTTTAATATTGATTTTAACGGAGAAAATATAGCGATGGAGCTTCTGACGACAGATTTGAAAGAATATGAGAGAGAAATGAATGAAAGAGTACATCGCATCAGGAATTCTTCTAAAGACTCTGTGGTAGTAGATAAAATAAAAGAGGTTCCCAGAATTTTGTATATGGATGAAATGGCTTCTGTAAAGGAACAGGAAACCTACGTAAATGACCAGCTTCAAAAATATTTTAATAAGAAATATATCAGAACAAAAGAATAAATAAAAGGCTTTAGAATTATGATCTAAAGCCTTTTACTTTGCTTTTATTTTTAGTCTTTAAAAATCTGATTTTCCTGCTCCTGAACCCTTATAAAAGTAGTTCTTTTAGAAAGTTCTTTAAGTTTGGAGGCTCCTACATAAGTACAGGTAGATCTGACACCGCCCAAAATATCTTTTACAGTATCTGCCACAGGACCTTTATAAGCTGCCTTCACTGTTTTTCCTTCAGAAGCACGGTACTCTGCCACCCCTCCGGAATGCTTATCCATTGCTGTTTTGGAACTCATTCCGTAGAAAAGTCGGTATTTTTTACCATTTTCTTCAATCATTTCGCCGCCACTTTCATCATGACCGGCAAACATGCCACCCAGCATAACGAAATCTGCACCGCCACCAAAGGCTTTTGCAACATCACCGGGTACTTTGCAGCCTCCATCAGCAATGATATGCCCTCCCAGTCCATGAGCAGCATCAGCACATTCAATAATAGCAGAAAGCTGAGGATAACCTACTCCTGTCTTTACGCGTGTTGTACAAACAGACCCTGGGCCAATACCTACCTTTATGATATCGGCACCTACCAGAAGAAGTTCCTCAACCATTTCTCCGGTAACGACGTTTCCGGCAATGATAATTTTATCCGGAAAATTGGCTCTTGCCTTCTTCACAAATCCAACGAAATGCTCAGAATAACCATTGGCCACATCAATACAGAGAAACTCAATTTTTGGATGCTTTTCGAGGATCAGTCTTATTTTTTCTTCATCAGCTTTTCCCGTTCCTGTACTCAAAGCAATATATTGATGAATGCTTTCAGGCTGGCTCTGCAGAAACTGATCCCATTGCTCTACAGTGTAGTGTTTGTGAATCGCCGTAATAATTTTTTCTTTTGCCAGCTCTACGGCCATTTCAAAAGTTCCCACCGTATCCATATTGGCGGCAATTACGGGAACACCTGTCCATTTTTTCTTAGTATGTTTAAAGGTAAACTCTCTTTGTAAATCGACCTCTGAACGAGATTTTAAAGTAGAACGCTTAGGGCGGAACATTACATCCTTGAACCCTAATTTTATGTCATATTCTATACGCATTTTGTAATTATTTGTCAGAATAAAGGTAGTGAATAATATGAAATAGTGTATTTTTGAAATAATGGATTTTCCTGTAACATTTCATATTTTCGGCAAAACAATCCTTGCGCATCCACTTTTTGAGGCTTGCGGAATGTTTTTGGGCATGAGATATTATTTTTATCTGAAACGTAAGTCTAAGGAAAAACTTTCTTTCAATACTTCTGCGGCGGTTTTAATAGGCGCCACCGCCGGAGCATTGATAGGTTCCAAACTTATTGGTAATCTTGAAAATCCTTATGCATTATTTGAAAATTTTTCTATCAGAAAGTTCTGGTCAAACAATACCATTGTAGGAGGGCTGGCTTTTGGCTTACTGGGAGTAGAACTCGCAAAAAAGATAGTACACCATAAGGAAAGTACGGGAGATCTTATTGTTTTTCCTCTGATACTGGCCATGGTTATTGGCAGAATAGGGTGTTTTCTTACCGGTGTTAATGAAGAAACATATGGCATTCCTACAGACTCTGTTTTTGGAATGCATCTGGGAGACCAATATCTCAGACATCCCGTTGCTTTGTATGAAATAGCCTTTTTAATCTTTCTTTGGATAGGATTAAAATATATTCAGAATAGTAAGAAATATCCTTCCGGCTTTATTTTTCAGCTGTTTATGCTCAGCTATTTTACATTCAGATTCTTTTTAGATTTTATAAAACCAAGGGTAGAAATCCTAGGAAATATGGGTACCATTCAAATGGTGTGTATCTGTGTAATTATTTACTACATTTATAAAATCAAAAATATCAGGTCTTTATATTTAAAATATTCAAGATGAAAACGTTAACTATTTTAGAAGGCAATCTCAATCTGGCTGGGGTAGTGGTAATGATTGTTGGTGCGATTATTTTGGTCGCTCTGGTTATTTCCCTTATTGTCACTGTTGTGACAAAAACCATCTACGAATGGAAAGGAGACCGGAAATTCACTAAAAAACAATTTATCCAGACCATGCTTATATCTCTTCTTATCTGCGGACTGATCAGCGGCTATATTTGCGGAGGACTTTAAAAAATTTGCTATGCCAGTAAGAAATTATACCTATTACGATTATACGATTAGTCTTTGCCCGGAATGTCTTAAAAGGGTAGGAGCCAAAATCATTATTGAGGATGAAACTGTTTTTATGACCAAAAGATGCCCGGATCATGGTTTTTTTAAAACAAAAATAGCATCTGATGTACATTATTATAAAAATATAAGAAACTATAATAAAGCCTCTGAAATGCCCCTTCATTTCGGCACCGATGTGGAATATGGCTGTCCTTATGATTGTGGACTATGCGTAGATCATGAGCAGCACAGCTGTCTTTCTATCGTTGAAGTTACAGATCGTTGCAACCTGACTTGTCCAACCTGTTATGCGATGTCCTCACCTCATTATGGAAGCCACAGAAGTCTGGAAGAAATTGAGGCCATGTTTGATGTTATCGTGAAAAATGAAGGTGAACCGGACGTGGTGCAGATCAGTGGAGGTGAGCCTACAATTCATCCGGAGTTTTTCAAAATTATGGATATTGCGAAATCAAAACCGATCAAGCATCTGATGCTGAATACCAACGGAATCAGAATTGCCAATGATCCGGGATTTGCTGAAAAATTAGCGACGTATGCTCCTGAGTTTGAAATTTACCTTCAGTTTGATTCATTTAAACCTGAAGTTCTGGAAGATTTCAGAGGGAAGGATCTTACTGCAGTCAGAATGAAGGCACTGGAAAAACTTAATGAGCTTAATCTTTCTACTACATTGGTTATTGTCCTTCAAAAAGATAAAAACATTGATGAAATAGGAAAAATTATAGAATTTGCCCTGAAACAGAAATGTGTAAGAGGAATTACCTTCCAGCCTGTTGAAATTGCCGGAAGAAACCGGGAAGACTCTGCTCATGAAAAAATTACCTTAACCGAAGTAAGACAGGAAATTATCAATCAGTTTCCTTTATTAAATTCTGATGATATTATTCCTGTTCCGTGCAATCCGGATGCTCTGGCTATGGGATATCTCTTAAAACTTCAGAATGAAACAATTCCTTTAACCCGATATATCAATCCTGCAGATCTTCTGAATAATGAATCAAGGAATACCATTGTTTATGAACAGGATAAGGGACTGCACATGCAGATGCTGGATATTTTCAGTACCGGAATTTCCGTAGATAAAGTTCAGCCTAAGGTCAATCAGTTACTGTGTTGTCTGCCGGAAGTATGTGCTCCGGATCTTGGCTATGATAATCTTTTCAGAATAATTATCATGAACTTTATGGATGCTCATGATTTTGATGTGAGGGCAGTGAAGAAGTCGTGCGTACATATTGTCAATAAAGACCTGAAGTTAATCCCTTTTGAAACGATGAATCTTTTTTACAGGGATGAAAAAAAGGCATATCTGGAAGAGCTCAGAAAAGAAGATAAAGTATTATTTTAACAATATAAAAATAAAGCGTGAAATCAAATTTCACGCTTTTATTATCTCCCTGTTTATTTTACTTCTTTTACATCTTGAAAAGTCATTACTTCTTCCAGTGTTTTCATGTATTCGTATGCTGTAAGGTCAAACTTTACCGGAACAATAGAAATATATCCGTTTGCCAATGCCGTTTCATCAGCATCTTCAGAATCATCCATATTGTTAAAATAACCGGTCAGCCAATAATATTTTTTACCATGAGGGTTTATTCTTTCGTCAAAGCTTTCTTCCCATTTTGCGTGAGCCTGTTTACATACTTTTACGCCCTTTATTTCCTCAGCAGGAAGTTTAGGAATATTTACGTTTAATACAATTCCTTTTGGCATTGGGTTTTCCAAAGTTCTTCTTACGATATTCTGAATAAACTCTTTAGCCTGGGTAAAATCAGCTTCCCAGCTGAAATCCAGTAATGAGAATCCAATTGCAGGAATTCCTTCTACACCCGCTTCTACAGCAGCTGACATCGTTCCCGAATAGATTACATTAATAGAAGAGTTTGCTCCGTGATTGATCCCTGAAACCACAATATCGGGTCTTCTTTTCAGAATTTTGTCAAGAGCCATCTTTACGCAGTCTACGGGAGTTCCGCTGCATGAAAAATCTGTCTGGGGCCCATCCAGGGTAACTTCTTCGTAGCTTAAGGTAGAATTGATGGTAATAGCGTGGCCTTTTCCACTTTGAGGAGAGTTAGGTGCTACAACAACTACTTCTCCGATTTCATTCATAAAACTGATAAGATTTCTGATACCAGGAGCTGTAATTCCATCATCATTAGTAACCAGAATAAGCGGTCTTTCCATAAATTATCTTTAATATTTTTATTCAAATAGAGTGAATTTGTTCATTTCAGAATAGAACAAATAGATTTTCAACCCATCAAATGTAGGCAAAAATAAGACGTGATAAAACAGCAGATTTATTATTGATTGTTGCGAAATCGAAACTGAGATTTTCTTGCTTTACCTCTGAAATGAGGCAGAATGTAGGGAAAGAAAAGTGGGTAAGGTGCAGAAATTAAGCTTCTTTTTTTTGACAATAAAAGTAACCACAGTACTTACAGATGCTTTTCAAGACAAAATATATATGACAATTTCGCTAAAGAGCATCTGTTAAGCCTGATGGTTGTTTTAATTTTAAGTGGTTTTACAAAATAATAAACTAGTCGAGAGGTTTTCTGCCAGAAATGATATTATAAAGAATAACTATAATGGCAATGACAAGTAAAACGTGGATTAAATAACCCGTGCTCATTCCAGGAACAATTCCTAACATTCCCAATAGCCAAACAACGATGCAGATGACTGCTACTAACCATAATAAACTTTTCATGACTTAATATTTTGAATTTGTATGTTTAATTATCTGCATATTTTATGCCTTTGTACCTTAAAATTCACTTTTGTGGTATCTGTTTTTAAGTTTTAATGAAAAATAAACTTCAGATCTCTTTTCTGAAAACAGACAGATTATTATTTCATTTGGGTGCTAAACTGCCTGATAGCAGGAAATGGCTAACACTGTTAATATTATTTGTATATCTATTTAATAAAAATGGCCAAAACTATCTGATAATTGCAAATAAGGTATTAAATTTGATCATTTGTAACAGGACCAAACTTACTGCTACTAATTACTATACTTATTTAAAAAAAATTAATAAATAAAGACAGTTTATGTGGAAAAATTTCAAACTGAATAAATTTTTACTC
>JASLCD010000248.1 GCA_030146295.1 Chryseobacterium sp. | reverse complement strand
AATCAGATTGTCGAGAACTTCTGATAACGAGTGATTCCACATTACATATTCCTGTATGATAGGTGCAGACTGATCTGCATAGGTTCCTTCATAGGTTTCCACTATCGGTTTTTCATTGAAATAGTTGTAAATAACTTTTGTAAAGTCATCATCAAACATCCAGACAGCCGGATGAAATTCGGCCATCACAAATTGTCCTCCGGGTTTTAGGAAGTGATTGATAACACCCGCCCATTTTTCAAGATCAGGAAGCCATCCTATTGTACCGTAACTTGTATATACGATATCAAATTTCTGATCCAGCACATTGGGCAGATTATACACATCCGAACAGATAAATTCTGTATCTGTTCCGCATTTCTGTGCAAGCTCTCTGGCTGCATCAATAGCCTGGTCAGAAAGATCCATTCCTGTCACTTTAGCACCCATTCTTGACAGAGAAATAGAATCCTGTCCAAAATGACACTGCAGATGCAGAATACTTTTTCCTTTTATATCTCCCAGAAGATCCAGTTCTATTGTGTTGAGTGAAGTTCTTCCTTTCAGAAATTCATCTACAAAATAAAAATCCGATTTCAGGTGCGGTTCCACCTTAGCATTCCATGATTTTTTATTTATTTCTAAGTAATTTTCCATTGTTTTAATTCTATTATATATTTTTTATCTATCTCATCCAACCCTGAATAATATAGTTTTTTGTGATTAATTTTCTTTCGGTTTTGTTTATATCATCGGGAGTAAACCACACTTCAATTCTACCTCCATAAAACTGTCCCCAATCGCCTTCATAAATTGTAAAGACATCTTTTAACTCAAATCTTTTTAATTCATCTGTTTTATTTTCTACTTCAATCTTGCTTTCCCGTTTTATACTTTTCTCAGAAAGTATCTGATTTTTTGTAATTTCAAATATTTTCAGATATACTTTTCCTTTTTCAATCTTATGTAAAAACAAATCATATTTATACATTCCCGGCTGGAAACAGTCATAAAGAATAAACTCCTGGTGGCAAACATGTATTCTGTCTTTTCATTATTAAGCTTCAAAGGTTTTTCAAATTTAATATTTTCAGGAATTTTTAATCCTTCTGCAAAGAAATCATAAGGATAAAACATCAAGGCAAAAGAAAAGCATCCATAGGTTAGCACCGCCAGTATTACTGTTGAAAGAATTTGCAGAATTCCTTTCAAATAATCTTTTTTGACAATCCTGATAATACTTAGAATAAAAGTAACAAGTAGAAAAATAAAAGGAAGAAAACAGCTGGTATAGAGTATGTATTTGTTAGGTACAGAAAATCCCCAAAAACAGAGAAATGCTATCAATGCACAGACTATAATTGAATTATTCCATCTTTCATTAAAAAACTTCCACATTTTATTACATCTTCTTCATTAATTTATTCTTTTGATCCATAAATTCTTCTTCGCTTAAAACTCCGGATTCTTTTAACCTTCCCAGTTGTTCGAGCTGATCCAAGACACTTGGTTCAGATGTGTTCTGAAAAACGACTTCAGGACGGGACATAAAATCTCTTACCTTTTCACAAAACAGCTCAGCATGGTACTTTCCTACTCCATCAATTTCCACCACATCGTCAGTAACCTGAATATCAATAGAGGCAAGCATTACTCCTGTCTCATACTGTATGGAACTTATTTTACTGTAAGAAAAGTCTTCTACTTTCAATCCGTACAAGAATTCCTTATCCACAAAGATCAGCCTTCTGTCGGTCGCTACTAAAATGATATGATGATTGTTTACTTTATTCCTGCCTTCTACAAGAGAAACAATTTTTTCGCCTGCTGAAAGGATATCCGGCAACTCATGAATTTCTTTTCTGGCAAATATAGTAGGGCTTATATCCAGCTTTTTGAGTTCATCTCTTATTTCGTCAAGCCTTGATTTTTCACTCATGGTAATAGTTTATCGGTCTAAATTACTGTTTTTTAGTTATAAAAATTGAATTCAATACAAACATCAGTCTTCTGAAGGGATTACAACAGAAGTATGCAGGCAGTATAGCTTCCAACCTAAAGTCTCATACAGAAGTTTTCCTTCCTCTGTTGCTACTAAAAGGTTATTTGAAATTCCTTTTGATAAAGCTATCTTTTCAAGTTCTTTCAATAAAAAAGAAGCGAGCCCTTTTCTTTGATGATTTTTTTCGGTTATAATCCTGTCATAAACAGCAATATCATCTACAAGAGAGACGCGGCCTATAGAAGCCTGCTCACCGTTCTCTGCTATAATCCGGACAACAAAAGTGGTGTTATACTCAGAAAATTCTAAGTGATATCCTTCTGCAAGGCTTATTTCCGGGAAATTCATCGGATGAAAACACGTCATCATATATCCTTGCGGCTGCAGTTTCCATCTTTCGGGGATTTTCTCTATAAATTCTCCAGGAGAAACAGATACTTTGAGATAGATCCAGGGCTCATCAATTGAATCTGCCAGCTGGAAAAAATCATCATTGAGTTCAGGAAATACAAAACGTTCTTTTTGTTTTTCATCTCCTACTATCACGTGGAATCCTGATTTATACTGAACAGGAAAAGATACTTCTCTAGACAGACACCATCCGTTAAGCCAGTTTTCCACTATTTCTGCCGATACTTTGTCCTTCATGATTCGGTACTAAAAATTTTATTTCAATTGCTCCAGCAGCTTTTTTTTCTGTTCTGCAAATTCTGCATCGGTCAAAATTCCGTTTTCTCTCAGCTTTCCTAATTTCTCAAGCTGATTAAAAATTTCTTCTGATGACAATGAAACACTTTTGCTTGCAGTATCATTTTTTTTCGGAGACTGTTCTTTCGGCTTATTATAGTGAGGACTTATGATATCATAGAATTTTTCTGCATCTTCTTTATCCATAAAACATTCAAACTCTACCACTCTCTCATTAAGATGTAATTTTATGATCGGAGACCTCGGGTCTGTTACAAAACTTACAGATTTAATAGTTTCGTTGGGATAATCGTTGATCTTTGCAGCTCCAAACATTGCTTTCGATACGGAAATCATCCTTTTAGGAGTTGCCACTAATATTCCGGCGGCCAGTGTATTGACAAACTGAGCATCTGTAATGGCAATGATTTGTTCCTCTTCCGAAATCAGATAAGGAAGTTCTTTGATTTCTCCTTTGGCAAACATGGAAAGGTTGGCATTCAGCTTTTCAAGCTCAAATTTTATTTTGCGTTGTCTCTCTTTATAAACTTCTTTTGAAATTTGATTGAAATCGGAATCTACTGCTACAGGAAGAGTCTGCTCTGCCACTGTTGCTGGCAGAATGGGTTCTGTTTTCTCTGTTTTCAGCATTTCATGAATATCATCAATACTGAATTTATTGAGATTATACAGCAATTCTTCATTGATATTGCTCGTTTTATTCAAACATCTATTGCATAAAACATTGCCGTCTGAAAGCGTATTAGCTCCCAGAAGCGTATCCATCGAGGTCAATTCTGTTTTACACAATGCACAGCTATTACTCATTTTTTCTTTTTTATAATTTATCAAGCAATTTTTTCTTTTGTTCGGCAAATTCAGCCTCTGTCAACACTCCAATCTCTTTAAGCTTACCCAATTTTTCCAACTGTTCAAAAATAGCTCCGGAATCGTCTTTATTTGTAGAATAAACATTTTCCTGAACCAAATCCGGAATTGTTTGGGAAAATGCCTGCAATGGACTTGAATCTCTTCTCAACTCATTTTCAGAATAGCCTGCACTTCTGTTTTTGACGTTGGAAAATGCCCTTCCATCATTTTTATTGTGCAGTTTAAACTGGGCATCCCTACTATAGGTATTGATTTTCAGAATTGAATACAAAAGGTTTTCAATATGATCAATGGAAGAAATATCATGAAGGGGAAATTCATTTTTTACAACTCCACCCAGAAATTTCTTATCAATAAAAGCGACTCTTTTCTGTGTTGAAAATATAATCCCTTCTCTGTTACTCTGAAGATCAATTCCTTCCGCAATAGCTAAAAGTCTTTCGTCTCTGTCCAGAATATGAGCCAATTCATTCACTTCTTCATTAGCAAGAACGCTCAGTCTGGCATTAAGAGCAACAATCTGATCTTTTATTTCATCCAGTCTGGTAGGTGCATCATACTGGTAAGTGTTGTTTTCTGTATATTGCAACCCACCCGGATTCTGACCTGCATCTATTTTACTTTTCAGCATCATTCCTGTAATTTCTGCAAAATAAAACTGATCGAGATTATGGATAAGGTCTCTGTTGATCGTAACAGCTTTGGTAAAGCATTCTGCACACAAATAACCACCATCAGCAAGTTTATTCTTACCAACAGCCATATCTTTTTCCGACAGCGGTGTTCCGCACAATGCACAAATAGTGTTCATCTGGTTTTTATGTTTAAAAGTTTTTAATGAATTCAGAGCATAATTTTTACTCTGATGTACACATGATCCAAATTACAAATTCTGAACCGATTTTAAGAATCAAATGTATTTAAATCCTAACATCAATCAAAAAAAATCAACCACAAAAAAGCTTTTGTAGTTGATTTTTCTTTTACTAATCCTAAGGTTAAATAATAATCTATCGGATAATTTTCTGTACTATTATTATGCTAGGAATTCTTGTAAAGAAACCGTTTTCTGCTCTCCTGCTTCAAGGTCTTTAAAAGTAACAGTGCCGTTTTTAATTTCTTCTTCACCCAAGAAAACCAGATTCTTTATACCTTTCTTTTCTGCATAAGTAAACTGTTTGTTGATTTTTGCATTTTCAGGATATAATTCGGCTGAAATTCCTTTTGCCCTTAGCTGCATGATCAGTTTCAACGCTTCTGTGATTCCTTCTCCTCCGAAATTGGCAAACAGGTATTCTATTTTAGCTGATGCTTCTTCAGGGAATACATTCAGTTCTTCCATTACCAGATAAATTCTGTCTAATCCGAATGATATTCCAATTCCCGGAATGTTTTTAACGCCAAAAACTTCTGTAAGGTTATCATATCTTCCTCCGCCACCGATAGATCCCATGGCAACCTCATCTGCTTTCACCTCAAAGATAGCTCCTGTATAATAATCCAGTCCTCTTGCCAATGTAATATTGAATACAAGGTTTTGGATATCAACTCCCAGATTCAGAGACTGCGTAAGAACATATTCAAGTTCTTCTACTCCTTTCAAACCAACTTCGTTACCTGCAAATTTTTCTTTCAGCTGAAGAAGATTTTCCAGTGCATCATCAGACTGGCTGAATAAGAAATCCAGTTTATCTATAGATTCCTGAGAAATTTCTCTTTCCAATAATTCTTTTACAACGCCTTCTTTACCAATTTTGTCCAGTTTATCCAATGCAACGGTAAAATCTATCAGTTTATCTGTGATTCCTGCATATTCTGCCAATCCGGAAAGGATCTTTCTGTTGTTCATATGAATCGTTACAGGAACTTTCAGATCTGCAAATGATTTTAAATACAGCTGAACCAGTTCTACTTCCTGCAGCAAACTTTCGCTTCCTACCACATCTGCATCACACTGATAAAATTCTCTGAATCTTCCTTTCTGAGGTCTGTCTGCTCTCCAAACCGGCTGGATCTGAGAACGTTTGAACGGGAATGTAAGTTTCCCATGATTCATTGCCACGAATCTTGCAAAAGGTACGGTAAGGTCATAGCGAAGGGCTTTATCAGTTAAATATTCTGAACTGAATGGTTTTTCCAATGCTCTTTGAAAATCATGAAGCATTTGAACTTTTCTTTCTTCTTTTGCTTCGTTGATACTTGAATTTAAAATTTTAAAAATCAAGCGATCACCTTCTTCTCCATATTTCCCTGTCAATGTAGAAAGATTTTCAAAACTTGGCGTTTCCAATGGCTGAAACCCGAATAATTCGAAATTATTCTGTAAAATATTGATGATATATTTTCTTCTGGAAACTTCCTGTGCCGTAAAATCTCTCGTCCCTTTTGCTAAACTTGGCTTCATTTTTTGTATGTCATTTTGATAAATGCAAAAGTACGGAATTGAAAGGAATTTTACACAGCATAAAAAGCTGAAGAAACAATCTTCCCCAGCCTTTTGCTGTTGTGTTATCAATTATTCTGAAAAATCACACGCTTTCAAGAATTTCAAGGATCTCCTCACCATAATTTTCAATTTTATGTTTTCCGAATCCTTTGATCTCCAATAACTCTTCTTTTCTGGCAGGTTTATACTTGGCTACAGAGATGAGTTCTTTGTTGCTGGCGATGAAATAAGTAGGAAGATTCTGCTCCCTGGCTTTTTCTGATCTCCAGAGCTTCAATGCATCCAGAATCTTTTCTTCATCCGTATTCAGAAATTCATTTTCTGCGGAATATTTAACTGCTTTTGGTTCTTTTACTGTATTTTTTACAACTTTCAAATCTTCAAAATACAATATTACAGACCAATATCTTTCTTCACTTACAAAAGCGGTCTCTACTTTCATAATCTCATGATCTTCCAGGAAGGCATCCAGCATTTTCTGATCCTTGTAGAGAAATTCTTCAGGAAGTCTAATTTTAAAAACTTTTACTCTCATCATTTGTGTTTTTAGAATTATTTTCCTCCCAACAACAGGATTTCGTCTACACGAATTTCTGTGATATAACGCTTTACCCCATCTTTATCATCATATGATCTGTAGGTAAGCTTTCCTTCTATGGCAATTTCTTTTCCTTTGGAAACATATTTCTCCAAAATTTCAGCTGTTTTCCCAAACGCGATAAGATTGTGCCATTGCGTTTCTTCCACTTTTTCTCCTTTGGCATTTGTGTAATGATCACTGGTTGCTAATGATACACTTGCTTTTACATTTCCGTTCTCGAAGTTTACCATTTCAACTTCTTTGCCTGTGTGACCAATTAAGGTTACTTTGTTTCTTAGTGACATAACTTTTAGATTTTAAAGATTAATAATTCAGATAAGAGACGTTCACTGTTTTTCTCAAATCTCTGTTGCAAAGGTTGCGATGTTGCCCATCCTCAGTCGGTTATAAACTATTTAAATCCGTTTGTAGTCGTTTGTAAACAGATAATGAAATAAATCGAATCCTGCATAAAGCAATATTTACTAAGCTTAGGAGCAATAATAACCACTTTTAAAGTAAAAATTACATGATAAAAAGTAGCATCCTAAAATAATTTTTACTTTTTAAAAACATTGAAAAATAGATGTATTACAAGGATTTTTTTTCTATTTAATTTGTTTTTTTTGCAAATTTGTAAAAATGTCTGATATGCAAAAAGAAAAACTCCGTACAGTAAGAAAAATGAAAGGCTTCACCCAGCAACAAATGGCTGATGTGATCCCCACTGACATTTCCAACTATAGCAGAAAAGAAAGTGGTGCTGTAGCTATAACACAGACAGAATGTCCAAACTTGCCAAATTTTTAGAGGTTCCTTTTGAGGAAATTTATGAAGAAGAGGAAACTAAAATTATTATTGAAAATCCTGTTTTTACCGATAATACTGGAGTCAATGTAGGAAATAATAATGCTACAGCAAATATAACTAATGAATTACGCATAAAAATCATTAAAACGATGCAGGAATATATCGGTCTGCTGAAAGAGGAAATCGAAAGACTTAAAAAATAGAAAACATCTTTTACAAAACATACTAAAGTCAGAATAGAAATGTTCTATTCTGATTTTCTTTTTTGATACAAAAAAGGTGAAGTAATTTTTAATATTTTATTAATTATTTATCCAGAATAATATTCAATAAAAGTTCTAAATTCGTTTAGGTTATTCCGCTGTAATTCCCTTTGTATGAAAGATTATTTGAAAACTCCTGCCAAATACACCTTATTTTTATTGTGTTCTGTGTTCTCCTCAGCACAAAGCAATGTCTTTAATAAAGTTCCCCAAAGTCAGTTTAATTTGCGCCCATTTGATTTGCAGCTACCCATTCCTAAAAATAACTCCATTACCATTATCAAAGGAAGTGATATTGCAGAATTTTCTTCTAAAAATTTTTATTTTTCACCTGAGGATAACAGTTTACGTTTTTTTTGTTCTTCTGATGGCCAAGCTACCCAGGGTTCTCATTACCCCAGAACAGAATTGCGCCAGATTAAGGAATGGTATTTTGAAAAACAGCATACTCTACAGGTAAAAATGGCTGTTCTGCAGCAGCCGGAAACCGGAAAAATCATCATTGGGCAGATACATGGCCATTCCAAAGGAACTGAAGCATTAAAAATCTGGTGGAATAATGGTGAAATTCAGGCTGGTTTCAAAAAAGAAGTGAATGATAAGGAAGAAAGAATTACTCTTCAGAAAAATGTTCCTTTGGGCAAAGTATTTGATTACAGCATCCGGCAAAACAATTCCGATGTTCTGGTAAAAGTAAATCAGCAGACAGCTACTTTCCATTTTGGAGACAGCTGGAAGTCCGAATCGGTTTATTTTAAAGCCGGAAATTATCTGCAGGACAACAATCTGTCTCCTGTGACTTCAGGATTAACAGCTATTTATCAGATCAATTTATTTGGATAAAAAAGGCGCTCAACAAAGCTATTGAGCACCTTTCACTTAATCATCTAACTTAGAATTGGAATTTATGGTTTTTCGCATTCAATGATGCTTTTTGCTTCAGTACCAATATGAACCAGCCTGTTAAACTGTAATCCTGCCCTTTCAATAATTATTTTAAATTCGCTCAGAGATCTTTCCTTTCCGGTAAGGCAGGCCATCATAACAATATCCAAAAGCTTGGCAATATGTGGTTTATTCAAAGAATCGTCAGGGATAACAGCATCTATTATTAATACTTTTGCTCCCTTAGGCATTGCATTATAGCAGTTTTGCAGAATCTGTACACATTCATCATCACTCCAGTCATGCATGATCCACTTCATGGTATATAAATCTGCTCCCTGCGGAACCTCTTCAAAAAAACTTCCTGTAGCAACAAAACACCTTTCTTTAAGGTTGTCAGGAATCATCCTGATAGTTTTTTCAATCACATTCGCTTCATCGAAAATAATCCCCGTACTGTCTGGAGCATTATTCAGAATGGTATGGATCATTACCCCATTACCACCACCTATATCTACCATTTTCTTATAAGGCTTAAAATCATAGTTTTCTATAATTCCTTTCAGTTCCATCCCGGACATTCCTGTCATTCCTTTTCCAAAATTTTCACCTATTTCGGGATATTCTTTATAGAATCCCCAAAGATCT
Source organism: Chryseobacterium sp. (assembly GCA_030146295.1). Classification (GTDB taxonomy): domain Bacteria; phylum Bacteroidota; class Bacteroidia; order Flavobacteriales; family Weeksellaceae; genus Chryseobacterium. The sequence continues at coordinate 15,291 of JASLCD010000248.1, read as the reverse complement.
TTTCCATGAATATGTTCAAACGGAATTTTTCCTGTCCGAACAGCATATGTCAGATCTCCATAGCCGGAGAAGTGTTCATTCATAATTGTGAGCACAAAATTTTTTGCTGTTCCCGGGACGTCAGTTTGCAGGGCAGCTCCAAAATCGTTCAGAGCAAAGGTTTTGTTTTCAGATTCTTCAAAAATACCAGCACCTGCCAGCGCTCTCATAATCCGGTATAGCTGCGTTTCATGAGATTGTGTTTCTTCAGCAAGTACAGCAATGGCCTTTGGGCCGGAAGCCAGCAAATCTGCTATATTGAGTTCTGCAGCCGTTTTTATACAGCCTGTTAACCATAGACCACCTAATATTTCAAACATTTTAAAAGTAAATTCCGGCTTAACGGGTAGTTTTTCCATAGTAATCATTTTAATTGAATATTATTTGATTGATTGTAAACAGCATAGAGATATCATCTGCTCAGCAAGAAAACAAGAACAAACCTGGAAAGTTTGTTCTTGTCTGACATTTGTCAAGTTTGAAAATAAGCTTTAATAATGAGATTAATCTTTTGCCTGAGAAATTCTTGTTATACTATCAATAGTAGCATCCAACGTTGTATCACACTTTATTTTAATGATATATCCGCTACCAATAGACAATGGGTCGGCAACGCTTACCAGATAAAAAACCAGATTTCCGGAGGTTACCCCGTTGGGTGCAACGGCTGTCTGATCTATAGAGAATGTTGAAGGGGGAACCGGATTTGAGAGGTTTACTGTAACGAATGCTACGGAACCATTATTTTTGTTTGTATAATTTACAATGACCCTCCACATATGCACCTGTCCTGCAATAGGGTTTTCCAGGAATCTCCCGGTTGTAGGATTGTAAATATCATCCGGTACCGGATTGATAATGTTTTCCGGCCAGCTGGTTGTAGGAGGAGCTGCAAAATCTGTCACAATATTAATGGGGGTCTGATAAGCAATATTTTCATACGTCATCAGAGGGACCCCTCCCGAAGATTTGAAAGCAAAAGTGGGTTTCACTCCTGCTCCGCTATTCAGCTTCACCACTCCTTCATTGGCGGTTGTAAGCGTTTGCGAAGAAATCACTGTACTCCATTGTGTTCCGTTATAATACCTTAAGGTTTTATTTGTGGAATCATAGATGATCATTCCCGCCGTGGGTGTGGTTACGTTTGCCGGAGGGTTGGCATTTCTGGTTAAAACAACTGCTGAGTTAGCTGAAGTCACATCGAGAACTCCTTGCGGAGAGGTGGTATTAATCCCAACCTGTGCAAATGTAAAAGAAGAGCATACAATACTCATCAATAAATTGGATTTTTTCATAGTTTGTTTTTTTGAATGGTAATATCAAATTTACAAAAAAACACATTAAAGTGAAATAAAAATTTAATTTAATCACTGAAAATAAGATAGATATACATAACAATAAATATTTATGAATGAATATTTATTCAATAAACATTGATAAATTCTGAATTTTTCAAAAAACAGAATTTAAATAAAAATCTAACTTTGGGTGTTCTAAAAATTGCTTTTGGGACAATAAACGGTCTCTGTTTTATGAAATATATTGCCATTGTGTACAGAGAATTATCAAATTAGTTTGTTTTTGGCCATAGAAGGTATAAATTATTGTATTTCAGAGCTAACCAGACATTTTATTCTAAAAAAAAGTTTGTTTTCATAAAAAGCGGTCTGTCTCACTGTTATCCATTTGCAAACGGATAATTCCGTATCTTTGTCAAAATTCACCTATGAAAAGGAGCATCAATATTTTTGAGTTTCCTCTCAATTTGGGACTTACCAAAAAGGAACATGAGACAGAACCCGGAGTTCGAAAACTTCCGGACTGGCTCAGGAAATTTGATTTTCATCGTAGAATGGCTCCTAAAAAGGTTTTCAGACTTGACGCTCCGGAATATTCTATGGATTTTGATAAGGAGTCAAACGTCAGAAATGCAGATTCAATTATTGAATATGCTAATAAACAGGCTGATTGTATTCTTAAGAATTATGAAAAAAACACGTTCAACATTATCCTGGGTGGTGATTGCAGTATTCTGATCGGAAATGCTATTGCGCTAAAAAAACTGGGAAATTTTGGACTCTTTTATCTTGACGGACACACCGATTTTATCCCGCCGGAAATTTCTGAAACCGGAGGAGCGGCCGGAATGGATCTCGCTATCGTTACCGGAACCGGACATGAAAAACTGACTGACATTAATGGATTAAAACCTTATCTGTCTGAAGAAAACATATACTGTTGTGGAAACGCTGAAACAGATGATGAAGAATATGTAAATCAGATCATCAATTCTGACATTCATTATTTTGACCTTTACCGTCTCAGAGAGAATGGTTTCAGAAAAACAGCTGAAGACTTCCTGAAAATGGTGAATGATAAAGTTTTGGACGGCTTTTTTATCCATCTTGATGCAGATGTGCTGAAAGATGAAATAATGCCGGCTGTTGACAGCAGAATGGAAGATGGTATCAGCTATGACGATCTGAGGGAAATGCTGAAACCTTTAGTTGAAAGCTCATTATGTTTTGGGATAGAGATTACTATTTTAGATCCTGATTATGATGAAAACGGAACGTATACCCGCCCATTTATAGAAAGTTTAATTCAAATTATAAAAAATAAAGAAGACTAAATGAAGAAGACCATAAAAAGGACATTCAGAGTATCCAAATATGTGATCTATAAAGAAACGCTTGTTGATTACAAAGAGCATTTCTGGTCATTTTTGGGTGCATTTTTCGGGATCGGGATCATTGCATTTATCCAGTCTCATTCTTTAACGGAAACCGAGAATATATTTCTGATCGGTTCTTTCGGAGCCTCAAGCGTTCTTATTTACGGAGCAATACAGAGCCCGCTGGCACAACCCAGAAATCTTGTAGGGGGACACGTTCTCTCTGCATTGGTGGGAGTTACGGTTTATCAGTTTGTTCCAAATATTATCTGGCTTTCGGCTCCTTTGGCAGTAGCCTTTTCTATTGTACTTATGCAGTACACCAAAACCCTGCATCCACCAGGTGGTGCCACAGCTCTGATTGCTGTAAGCTCTACCGGAAAAATTCCGGAACTGGGATATTGGTACGTGATCTCCCCTGTCCTTTCAGGGTGCATCATTCTTCTCCTTGTAGCCTTATTTTTTAATAATATTACCCCAAACAGGAGCTACCCTACCCACAGCAGGTTCAAAAGATTGCTGAGAAAAAAACATGCACACCCTCACAAAATAAAAAAATAAGAAGATGAATTGTCTGGAATGTGGCGAAAAGATCATCGGAAGGTCTGATAAAAAATTTTGCAACGATGCCTGCCGGAACGCCTACAATAATAAGCAAAATAAGGATTCTAACAACCTGATGCGGAATGTAAACAACAAACTCCGCAAAAATTACCGCATCCTTATGGAAGTCAATACGGATGGTAAAACAAAAGTAACCCGATCCAGATTGGATAGCTTAGGTTTCGATTTTGATTATTTTACCAACCTGAAAGTTTATAAAAACGGGTCTGAATATAAATTTATTTATGATTACGGTTATAAACTTCTGGAAGATGAATTCGTACTGATTGTAAAAAATCAGGCATAATACACACTACAAATATATTATTATGAAAGAAGTTGTTCTGATCACCGGAGCCAGCGGAATGATCGCCAAAGAGCTGGCCAGAAAGATACGTAAGGAATATGAAATCAGGTTTCTGACCCGAAAAAAAGAGCATCATCATGAATATGAATGGGACATCAGAAAAGGAAGTATAGATGACGGTGCTCTGGAGAATGTCTCCCATATCATTCATCTTGCCGGTGCCAACATTTCGGAAAAGCGCTGGACTCCGGAAAGAAAAAGAGAATTAATTTCCAGCCGTGTTGATTCAGCAGAATTACTTAGAACTGCTCTAAGAAAAAACAAAATAAAGCTTAAGTCTTTCATTTCAGCATCAGGAATTAATTTTTATGGCACTGAAACTTCAGAAAAAATATATACTGAAAATGACCTTCCCGGCAATGATTTTTTAAGTGAGGTTGTTGTTTTATGGGAAAGAGCTGCGGACGATTTCAAAGAACAGGATCTGGCAGAGAGAGTGGTCAAAATACGAACGGCTGTTGTACTTTCTGAAAAAGACGGAGCTTTAAAAAAAATGGTGCCTCCTATCCAATATGGTATCGGATCTCCTTTGGGAAGTGGCAAACAATATATGCCCTGGATTCATATTGAAGATATTTGTGCTATTTATGAGCTTGCTTTAAAAAACACGACAATAGACGGAGCTTATAATGCTGTTTCTCCACAACATGCTACCAATAAAGATCTTACAAAAAAAATTGCTAAAGTACTCGGAAAACCTTTATTCATGCCCAATGTTCCGGGATTTGTATTAAAACTGATATTCGGAGAACTGGCTACGGCTATACTGGAAGGTTCCAGAGCTTCTTCACAGAAAATTCAGAATGCGGGATTTCATTTTAAGTTTCCGGATCTGGAAGAGGCTTTAAAGAATCTATTAAAGAAGCAATAAGAAAATGAGGGAAGGGCTTTTAATTATAAAAAACATTTCCAGGCACATTTCGCTTACCGATCAGGAAAAGTCTTATTTTCTGTCTTTATTAAAAGAGAAAAAGATAGGTAAGAAAGAATTGATTTTGCAACAGCAGCAGACATGTAAAGAGATCAATTTTGTTCAGACAGGCATTTTGAGAGCTTTTCATGTGGATACTACAGGAAAAGAATCTACGATCATGTTTGCTCTACCCGACTGGTGGATCACCGATATGTATTGTTTCATCAATCAAAAACCTGCCATGCTGAATATTGAAGCATTAGAAGAAAGCTATATTTTGCAGCTTCATAAGGATGATCTGGATAACCTTTATCTCAAAGTCCCGAAATTTGAACGGTTTTTCAGGATTATGATGCAAAATGCTTACATCAGAGAACAGCTCCGAACAATTGAAAGTCTATCTTTACCGGCTGAAGAACGCTATTATAATTTTTTACAGAAATATCCTGAAGCGGCAAAACGTATCAGGCAAAAACAAATTGCTTCTTATTTAGGGATCACTCCTGAATTTTTAAGCCTTATAAAGTCTAAGAAACAAAAAAACAATTTCTCTTAAGCTACCTTATTTTTTTTATCAGGAAAGTTCTTTTATTTTACTCAAAAAATTTATGTTTATACTTATTGCAGGCCCTTACCGCAGCGGAACAAACGATGATCCGCAACTGATCCGTAAGAATCTCCACAATCTTGAATCTGTTGCCCTTCCTATCTTCCGAAAAGGACATATTCCTATCATCGGAGAATGGGTGGCTTTGCCACTGATACACCTTGCCGGTTCTACCCAAACAGGTGATGAAGCATGGCAGGAAATACAGTATCCGGTATCTCATGCCCTTCTTGAAAAATGTGATGCTGTACTTCGCATAGAAGGCGCATCAAAAGGAGCCGATGAGGATGTAAGAATAGCCAAAGAAAGAGGTCTCACCATTTATTATAGCCTAGAAGATATTCCCAATGCAAAATCCTGATATCACGATCCTTCAGACACAAATCCTTTCAGACAACTGGTATACTTTAAACAAAGTTACCTATTCTGTTTCAAAAAAGGACGGAACCACAGAAACCCAAAGCAGAGAAGCTTATGACCGCGGAAACGGAGCTGTCATTCTTCTTTACAACAAAACATCCAGAACGGTTATTCTCACCAGACAATTCCGGCTGCCAACTTATATCAACGGAAACCCTACAGGTATGCTTATTGAGGCCTGTGCCGGGCTTTTGGACAATGATAATCCGGAAGACTGCATAAAAAGGGAGACTGAAGAAGAAACCGGTTATAAAATTTCCAAAGTTGAAAAGGTATTTGAAGCTTACATGTCCCCGGGATCTGTTACGGAAATTCTCTATTTCTTCACCGCAGAATATTCCAGCGAAATGAAAATTACCGACGGCGGAGGATTGAAAGAGGAAGGTGAAAATATAGAGGTTCTTGAATTATCTTTTGAGAAAAGTCTTACTATGATTGATACAGGAGAAATCAAAGATGCTAAAACCATTATGCTTTTGCAGCACTTACGCATCAAAGGAATTATGTAGAAGCAGGATATCATTGATCATTGACCGATAATCAATGATGAGTAAATTGCTGTATATTAAATAAAAATATTAACTTATCACTCTTATTCAAAACTACTAACAGATGATTGAACATGTGAAGCTTGCCATTAATCCTAAATTTCAGGATTGGGTTCTTTTTGAAAATGGTACTTATATTATTTTTGACGACATCAGTACTGTCGAAGACGTAAAAGAGGAAGCAGTAAAACTGATGAAAGAATTCGGCCCGGTATATGCCGGAGGCCCTGCAGGGGATTTTAATATTATACACTTAAACCTAACCGAAGGCTGGCTTGTTTCCGGGCACGGGTATGGTATGTATACTTATGTACATCCGTCGGAACTGGATAGTGAAGATCCAAGTGATCTTGAAATAGGACTGTATGGAAGATCCAAAAGAGATTCGGATGGTCAGAATCCAGAAATAATACATATCAACAGTGCCGAAACTTCATAAGAGCTATATGTACTACTCACCAACACAACCCATTCATCATTCATACTTTATAATTCATAATTAAATACAATGCTTCAAGATCATATTACGGTTCAGAACCGTCATAAAGAGTTTATTAAAAAAATCAGTGAGACAGAAACAGTGTATGCTTTACAGGATGATAAAGGATATGCTACCTCCTACTCCGGCGAAACAGAGTACGAAGATGGCGAACCCGTACAGATTATTTGTTTCTGGTCTGCTGCTGCAAGAGCAAAATCATGTATAGAAAATGAGTGGAATCATTATGAGCCCTCTCCTGTTTCCCTTAACGATTTTGTAGAAAACTGGTGCCTGGGAATGAATAGTGATGGTATATTGGTGGGAACAGATTTCGACAGCAATATGTTTGGCTATGAGGCCGAACCGTTAGAATTGATCCTTGATATTATAGCAGAGCTTAGAAATACCGGAAAATCTCTGGAATTGCGAAAGTTTGAAAGTCTTGAAGATATGGAAAAACAGATCAGGGAGGTGTTGGAAGATTAATATTCACCCTCAAGAGTTGATATATTAATCTATGAATGATGACGTCGTTGGGAATAAAAATCATTAAAATAACAGCTTTATTTTCAGTTATGTTTTTCAGTATCCTGATGCTGAAAACTATTTCCCAGTATACTTCTTTTGACAAAAGCATTGGGTTTCTTGCCTTTAAGCAGCAGGTAGTGGGCAATCCGTACTGGATGACTTTTTTCTACATTCATATCTTTTCTATAACGCTTTGCCTTCTGGCCGGTCTTACACAGTTTTCTCATCGGTTTTTAACTGAAGACAGGAATCTTCATAAGATCATCGGTAGAATATATGTTTACAATATCCTTATCATTAATGTTCCTGCATGCTTTGTACTGGGACTGTTTTCAAATGGAGGAATTATCGGGATCACAGGATTTCTGCTTCAGGACATACTTTGGGCTTATTTTACTGCTGCTGCCGTACTTTATATTAAAAAAGGGAATGTTATCCAGCATAGAAACTATATGGTTTTGAGCTATGCAGTGACTACGACAGCAATTACTTTCAGAATCGTTAAGAATCTGTTTTATAATGATGCGCGCCATGATTATGAACTTTTCTATGGACTGAATGTCTGGGCTGCCCTTTTGATCAACCTTTGCGTTGCTTACGCTATTCTCAAAAACGCAGGATTAACGCGAAAAATCAACGGTAGAAAAGAAAATACAAAGGCTGAGAAATGATATCAGAAAAAATGATGCGATAAATATTAAGGTATTAAAAAGTACTTCGTATTTACTATTGCGGGTCCACTTGCCGAAAAAACGCATCATCAGATAAGCAACCCCTACAAAAACACAGAAAATAAAAATAAAAAAAAATAAAAAGGTCATAGTTTTGTGTTAATTTTTGTAAATCTATTATTTTAAATCTAAAAAACAATATGAAAATAAATAATCTTGACCATCTTGTATTAACAGTTGCAGACATTGATACAAGCATTGAGTTTTATACCCGGATTATGGGATTTGAAGTGGTAACTTTTGGCGATAACAGAAAAGCGCTGACTTTCGGTAATCAAAAAATCAATCTTCATCAGAAAGGTAAAGAATTTGAGCCTAAGGCACAATCTCCTACCTGTGGGTCTGCAGACCTTTGTTTTATTGCAGAGACAGACATTCATGAGATAATGAATGAGCTTACGTTGAAACAAGTAGAAATCATTGAAGGAGTTGTAGACAGAACCGGAGCAACGGGGAAAATCCAGTCGGTTTATTTCCGTGATCCTGATCAGAATCTCATTGAGGTGAGCAATTATACTAAGTAAAAATACGCTCGGTTTCAGTTTTTCTCCATCAGTTTTTTTAGTGTTTTATTTCTTGGCTTCTACAAAAATTGAAATGTCGGTACAAAATCTTTATAAAATATGTAAAATCAATTGAGAAAATCTATTTAATTCTTTAGATTTTGAATTTAAAGCCTTAATTTTGCATCGAAATTCAGAAAATTCGGATTCTTTCAGAACTTATGTGCATGAAAAAAATGATGATTGGGCTTGCTTTGGCCTTATCCATTACGATATGGGGGCAAAAAACTCCTTCAAAAGCAAACAATCTGACCCCTTACAGCTATCAGACTTTTAATTGTGATAATCAGGGGTATTTTGACTCGGCTAAATATAAAAAAGAAGAGATAGACGGGGTAAATAAGCTTTTATATCAATTCAATGGAGTGGTATTTGATACCCGGCCTGTTTTTAAACTTTCCCAGCTTGAAGAAATTCGTCAAAACAGAGAAGCATACTTACAGGATCTTGAAAAGCAGTATGAAGAAAAGAAAAAGGAATTGTACAGCCTTAAAGTAATTGATCTTCCGAGATGGAAAAAGCTTCAGGAAGAGATCATGGAATCATTTGAAAACGAATACCAGCTGAATAAAGAAGAAATTATTGCATATTCTGATCCTTTCACCCTTAAAAACAGTAAATATTATACTACCTGCAAAGAGCAGATTGATGCTATATCTTCTCCTGACAGAGAAAAAATGTTTGCTGCCTGGAAAAATTATATTGAGCTTAAAAGCAAAAACAATTCTGATCCACAGGGGGTAATGTCAAGATTCAACACCAAAATGAATGACCCGCAAAAAGAAGATTATGCTTTGATCGATATGATAGGCCTCGGTTTTCACAACTGTGCCAATACCAGCTTCAGACAAAAGCGCAATGATGAAGAAGCTTCATACAAAGATTTTGATAAGATCTTTACAAAGCTGAAAAGAACTTGTGATGAACCATAATATCGATGGAAAGATTTAATAATTTAAAAATAAAAAAACAGTACTCAGATCGGGTACTGTTTTTTTTGCAGATACTTTACAGAAAACAGTTAAGGAACGGTTAAAGCAGGGTTAACGGCTTGTTATTTCTTTGTAAAGGCTACAATTAAAGGTATTTTCGTCCATCTAAAAACTAATTTCATGAAACTCATTGTTATTTTCCTGACCTTGTTATTTTCTATAGCCATATCAGCTCAAAAGGCATTCACCATCCTTCCTTTTTACCTGGAAAACAATTCCGTTTATGTGTATTGTAAAGTAAATAAAACAGACAGTATAAAGTTCCTGTTTGATACAGGTGCTGATGGCTCTGTCATCAATATCAATACAAAGAAAAAAATACCGCTGAAGATTGATGGTAAGTCTGAAAACAAAGGGTCAAACGGGGTGAATACCGTTGATTACAGTAGCCAAAATACAGTACAGTTTGGAGGCATTCAGAAAAACAATATACAGTTTACTCTTATTCCTTATGATGCTGCAAATTTTGACGGGGTTTTCGGAACAGATCTGATGAAAGGAAAAATCATTGAAATTGATTATCATAAAAATGAAATCCGCTTTTATGAAGAAAATGATCTGTCTGTGGATTTGGCAGGATATGAGAAAGTAAAACTTCATATGATCGACAACTACCCTGCTGTAGAAAGCAGCATAATGGTGAATGGCAAAGAATATTCCGGATTCTTCGGGCTGGACAGCGGAGCGGATGATGTACTTACCATAGCTTCTCCTTTTGTAAAAAATAATGCTTTGGCTAAAACCATGAAAACGATAGGCAAAGCTACTGCAAGAGGTTCTGACGGTTCTGTCTATGAAATGCCTGTAGTGCTTTGTCCGAATGTAAAATTTGCCCAAAAACACCTTTATAACCTCCCGATTACCCTTTCCGCCTCCACTGAAGGCATTGACGCTACAGAAAAAATGGCGGGCTTTTTTGGCAATCAGTTTTTAAAAAGATTTAATACTGTCATTGATTTTAAGAACGGATTTATTTATTTTAAGTTAAATAAAAATTTGTACTCTGAGTTTAATTAGTACTCTATTAAGATTGAACTATTATGTTCGATTTAGAGCTAAAATAGTATAGAATTAAATTTTATACCTTTATTTGCTAATTAGCTTTATAAAAATGTCGCCAGAAGAATTCGTAAAAAACTTTTATTTAGAAAAACAAAATATCACTCATTCCTGCTTTGAAAACCAATCAGAACACAAAAGTGTCACTTCTATAAAAATCAAAGAATTAGAGCTGAACGAAATTCAGACTGAGAAACTAAAAGAAATAGTTTCAGGTCTTTTAACAGATACATTTTACACCATTCTACTTGGATTAGATGGTTGTGCAAATATCGGATCCATTCAAGAAAGCTTTAAAATTTATGATGAAGAGAATAATTTAATATCTGAAGGTGGTGATTTAGAAGGTTATGCCTATGATTATTTTCATGGAGATTAACAAATCTCCTATTCAAAATGTTAAATTCTTTATATTTCTTTACTTTCATGTTCTCATAAGCAGATACTTAATGTTAAAACAAATTAATAATGAATAAGTTATGGTTTTTCGAATTTAATTGCTTAATTTTGCACCCCGAAAATAAGGGTTAGATATGAAAAAAATCGGTGAACACAGAACGCTTCTTGGAGTAGACAAAAATGTTACTTTAAAAGAATTAAAGACCATTTACAGAAATGTGATGAAAGATACACATCCTGATAAATTCATTAATGATGAAGCCGGAAAAATAGAAGCTGAAGAAAAAAGCAAATCTGTGATTGAAGCGTATCACTTTTTGGTAAGCATTAATTCTGAGACACAGGAAAAATACAAAGAAGAGTATACTGAAACCATTACGAAATCTAACATTCAGGATTTTTACCTTGAAAAATCGATTTTAACGGTTCAGCATCTGAACGGAAACATGTATGAGTATATGGGTGTTCCCAGAAACACTTATATTAAAATGATCAATGCTGATTCACCAAGCCGTTTTGCAAGAAGACACATCTACGGAAACTTTATCTACAGAAAGTCCGGAGAGGCTATGGCAGATTAATTTTTTCTACATTACAATATAGAAGAGCTTCCGGTTTTACCGGGAGCTTTTTTTATATTGTGTTTTGGCTAAAGCCGAATAATGAATATTATCTAATTTAGCGGGCTAAAGCCCACTCGTATTGAATTAACAGTTTACGTTTGTCATTCTGCCGAAGGAAGAATTTCATTTTGTAGTCTTTCCTATGAGATTCTTCACTACATTTATGAACTACGTTCGCAGGCTTTCAGTCTGTGTTCAGAATGACACAAACCGATAATTGAATTTAAAAACAACTTATTTTCTCTTAACAAATATCATCCGGCAATTATTGCAATATCATTAATCATGAATAGAAATGGGCTTTAGCCCATTTACAATAATAAAAATCATCAACGGCTTTAGCCAAAACCTATAATAGATCAACATTAAAAAAGCGCCTCAAAATCTTCTGAGGCGCTTTCGGTTAATTAAAGGTTTAATTTATTTGTCTAAATGCTTAGGAGTAAATCCGTCTTCATTCAGTTCTCTATGTACATAATCTGCCTTCATTTCAGCTTCGTAGTCTACTTTAGTATCTTTACCCATTCTTCTTAGAACAGAGTCAAATAGAGAGTATACTACCGGTACAATGATCAAGGTAAGGAATAATGATGATGTCAAACCACCAATTACTACCCATGCAAGACCTTTATTCATCTCAGCTCCGGCACCTGTTGCCAATGCGATCGGTAACATACCGAAGATCATCGCAATGGTTGTCATCAGGATCGGACGAAGACGTGCGTGGTTAGCCTGCACCAATGCATCATGAGTATTGGCACCTGCCGCTTTTCTAGCATTGGTAAAGTCAACGATAAGGATCGCGTTCTTCGCTACCAGACCAATCAACATGATCATACCCAACATCGTAAAGATGTTCAATGAATTGGCAGTTAAGGCAAGGATTACCATTACCCCGATCATTGCTAACGGGATTGAGAACAATACCACGAAAGGATATACGAAACTGTCATATAGTGAAACCATTACCAGGTATACCAATACGATAGCTGCCAATAATGCAATTCCTAACGTACCGAAACCTTCCTGCTGGTTTTCCATATCTCCACTCCAGATGTAGTCTACACCCACAGGTTTTTTGGTGCTGTTCATGAACTGATTCGCCCACTCATTAGCTACGTCCCCTACAGGTCTACCTACAGCCTTAGCTCTTACTTTTACAGATGGAGATTTATCTCTACGTTCAAGCAAACTTGGTCCTGAACCCATTTTCACATCAGCAAACTGACTTAAACGAATCTGCTGCCCCTGAGGGTTTGTAAACATAAGGTTTTTAACGTCATCAATAGACTGTCTGTTCACATCTCCAAAACGGATATTGATATCATATTCATATTCTCCGGCTCTGAATTTTCCGTCTGTATTTCCATTAAATGCCGTCTGCATAGTCTGTCCTACACTTGAAAGATTTAAGCCTAAAGAAGCCATTTTATCCCTGTCGATACTTACCTGAACTTCCGGGCTACCGGTATCAGTTGACAATTCGGCGTCTACTGCTCCGGGAACTTTTTTCAATAGTTCAAGAATTCTGGTTGCTTCTTTTACTGCCGTAGCGTTATCCGGAGCTGTTACTACCATTTCAATAGGAGCATTTTCAGCACCCATGATCCCGATTGGAGCGGTTTTAAATTCAACTCCTGTGAATTTTTCTTCTAACTGTCTCTTAATCTTAGCCGCCTTAATGTTGGTGCTTTCAGAACGTTCAGACTTATCGGTTAAGTTTACCTGAACCTCAGACTGGTAAGTAGTTGCCTGAGCACCACCAAAACCTGTAGACTGCTGTCCGACTGTTGTAATAAGGTCTACAACATCTTTATCATTTCTTAAGAACTTCTCAACCTCTAATGTTAGCTGGTTGGTTTTCTCAACAGTTGCATCTTTTGACAATTCCATTTGTACTAAGAACTGGCCACGGTCAATCGGCGGGAAGAATTCACCTCCAATGAACCCGAATGCTACCAGCATGAATGAACTGATCAAGACGATGAACGTAATGATAACTGTTGAAACTCTTCTTAATGTTGTTTTCAGACACCACTCAAGAATTCCTGTAATCCAGTGCGTAAATCTGTCGATTAATCCTTCAAACCAAAGGATAAATTTCTCAAACCAGTTTTTACCTGTTAAATGTTCCAGTTTACCAAATCTTGATGATAACCAAGGGATGATGGTAAATGAAGCCAATAATGATAACAGGGTTGCAATAACTACCGTGACGCAGAACTGAGCCAGGATGTTGGCTACAAGACCGGAACTCATTGCAATCGGTAAGAATACCACCACAATTACCAATGTAATCGCAGCAACGGTAAATCCGATCTCAGAAGCTCCGTCATATGCTGCTCTGATCTTACTTTTACCCATCTCCATGTGACGGTAAATGTTCTCCAGTACTACAATTGCATCATCCACCAGGATACCTACCACAAGGGATAGCCCCAGCAAACTCATAAGGTTCAGCGTATATCCCATCAGGTTCATTCCAATAAACGCTGCTACCAGTGAAGCCGGGATAGAAACCATTACGATAAATGCGTTTCTGATACTGTGAAGGAATAATAACATTACAATTGCCACGAGGATAATCGCCAGAAATAAGTCGAAAATAACGTGGTTTGCTGACTCAAGGGTAAACTCTGTTGTATCGTTTACGATTTTTACTTTTATACCCTGAACTTTATATGCTTCTTCTACTGTTTTAATTGTTTTCTGAACACTTTCAGATACTGCTACCGCATTCGCATCAGATTGTTTTTTAACCTGCATCAAAATGGTCGGAAACTGGTTGAATCTCGCTACTTTTTCAACATCTTTCTGAGAGTCGAAAACGGTTGCGATATCAGACAAACGTACCTGAGCTCCGTTTTTATTGGAAACTACAAGATTGTTCATTTCTTCAATAGACTTATACTTTCCTGATAGTCTGATGGTAGATTTCGTAGTTCTCGTTTTCAAACTTCCTGTAGGGAAATCAAGGTTTGATGAAAGAATAGACTGCTGTACATCTCCAATTGAAAGTCCGTACCCCTGAAGTTTTTTCTCATCAAGATTCACCTGAATTTCTCTTTCCTGTCCACCCACAAGATCTACTTGTGCCACCCCGTTCACACGGGAGAAAATAGGCTCAATCTTCTTATCCAATAAGTCGTAAAGGTCCTTACTGTTTAGTTTATCAGACGAAATACTCATTGTAATAATAGGTAAGTCATCTAAGGAGAATTTATTCAGAGAGGGTGCTTTTACATCTTCCGGAAGGTCTGCAAGGATGGCATTTACCTTTCTCTGGGCATCATTCAAAGCGTAGTCTACATCAGCTCCATCGTTCAGCTGAACCATGATGACGGATAAACTTTCATATGAAGAAGATTCTACTTTTTTCACGTTTTCCAGGGAACCTACGGCATCTTCAATCTTTCGGGTCACGGATGTTTCCACCTCTGCAGGGGAAGCTCCCGGATATACCGTAGATATTGTTACCATGTTGGTTTCAAACTTCGGAATCAATTCGTACCCCATGAGCGTATAACTCAGGATACCTCCCAGCGTCAGAATTGTAAATAATACAATTACTAACGAGGGTCTTTTAATCGATATTTCTGCTAACTTCATAAGTCGTCTACTTTATAATGTTCACTTTAGATCCGTTGTCCAGGTTGATCTGCCCGCTGGTTACCACTTGTTCACCTCCGTTCAGCCCGCTCAATACCTGTACTTTATCTCCGTAAACTTTTCCGATGGTTACTT
>JASLCD010000240.1 GCA_030146295.1 Chryseobacterium sp. | reverse complement strand
CGAATTTAACCCTTTTTAAGACATGAAAATCACAAAGATGCAGTTTAGAATAAATCTTACTATTTATAATCAAATTCTAACTATTTATATTGAATTTCACCTTATTTTGATGCAAAATTATCTCCGCACAACGACAGAACTTGTCGCACCACAAATAAAAAACAGATAAATCTTAATCAAAATATTCAAGTTCTATTATGAAATTATATCAGAGCATATTTCCATTTGCTTTTTAAAAACAATTGTCCAGTGCAAGCCGTTTTTAGCTCACTGGAAACCGCTCTCGTAATTATCATCGTAAATCTTTCAGCCGAAGACCAGCAGAAATATGAAGTATCAACAAATAGAATAAACTTATGGTCAATAAAGTAGCAGACCAAAGGAAAAACCAACCGTACTTAAGTGCTTCGGAAATAGACAGGAAAGTCTCTTCACACGAATGAAAAGTGCCACGACTTTACACTCAGCAAAGAAAAATTACAGAGATTATCATATCAAATGAATGCTGATCATTTCAATAGGAATAAGCTTAGCCCATTGATTAAACAAAAAAATTTCCTCTTTTATTTCTTATAATAATGATGAGGAAAGGCATCTTCCGGCTTCATTCTGAAAACATTCAGTAAAATCCAGGATTTTAAGAAACCATATCCGTAAGAAAACATCTGGATATAGGTAGAAATAACCGCCATTCCGGCAATACTGATATTTTTAGTCAGTAATAATGCGTGAAAAAATACCAAAAAGGTGTACAGTCCGTAAAAGCTAAGGATTATCCCTCTATGCATAGTAAAATACTCAAGAAAGCCCATGATGTATCCAAGCATAAATAAGGTAGGAAATGCAAAAGAAATTTTCACATAATTAGGGTGTCTCTGATTAAGAATTGGTCTTGCACAGCCAAACTGATAGACCTGCTTAGAGAATTTCCCAAAGTCAACTCTACGTTTATGATATACAGCAATATCATCAAAAAAAGCAGTGGTAAATCCGTTTTCCCAAAGTGTCATCGATAAGTCCGGATCCTCCCCTATTCTCATTTCTGAAAATCCGCCTACTTTTTCAAAAACGGCTTTTTTCACTCCCATGTTAAAGCTTCGGGGTTGAAATTTGGAAACCGCTTTCTTACTTCCCCTGATTCCTCCGGTTGTAAAAACAGAAGTCATAGAATAGGAAATAGCTTTCTGCATCAGATTAAATCCTTTATGTGCCTTATCTGCTCCCCCAAATGCATCACAGGGAATCGTAAGGATATCATTTTTAATATGTTCAATATAATCTTTTTCAACGATGACATCACTGTCTACAAATACCAGCCATTCATTCGCCGCTCTTGCCGCCCCGTAGTTTCTTGTCAATCCGGGTCCTGAATTATCTTTTCTGAAATATTTAATATCCAGCCCCTGTTCAAAATTTTGGATCGTAGGTTTGAGATCGATCAGAGAACCGTCATCTACAATAATGATCTCGAACTCCTTATCTGTCTGCTGGGTAAGAGAAGTCAGCAACTCAAAAAGTTCATCTTTTCGGTTGTAAATGGCAACGACAATGGAAATAGTAGGCTTCAAATTGAAAATTTTTCAAAATTACTTATTCGTACAAAAACCTACAAACAGTTTAACAGCTTATTCAAAGAAATTAACGAAGTTCGATTTTATTGGCTTTCCTGAATGGAAGTTACAAATGAAATTCTGAGCCAAATCATTTGACATTTTAAACAAAATGAAGACAGAAAATCCAACCTAATTTTGCTATAGAAATTTAAAACAACAAACAAAATGGAACCAACTATCAGCTCATTGCAGCAACCTATTCAATCTGGCTTTAATGCGTTTTCAACAGCACAGGAAGTAATAAAAGGAATTGATCTTACCGGAAAAACAGTTATCATTACCGGCGGTTATGCAGGAATCGGCCTCGAAACTACAAAAGCCCTTACTGCAGCCGGAGCGCACGTCATTATTCCCGCGAGAGATATTGAAAAGGCAGAAAAAAACCTTTCAGGAATTAAAAATATTGAACTCGAAAAAATGGATCTTATGGATCCTTCATCCATTGACACTTTTGGAGAGAATTTTTTATCATCAGGCAGAAGCCTGGACCTTCTGATCAATAATGCAGGTATCATGTGGGTTCCTCTCCGCAGAGACGCCAGAGGGCTTGAATCTCAACTGGCAACGAACTATCTTGGACAGTTTCATCTTACAGCAAGATTATGGCCGGCCCTGAAAAAAGCAGACGGAGCAAGAGTTATAAGTGTGTCTTCATATGGACATCAGATGGCTCCTTTTGATTTTGAAGATCCGAATTTTGAAAAAAGAGCATATGACACGCTTTCCGGATATGGCCAATCTAAAACAGCCTGTAATTTATTTGCGGTAGAACTTGATGAGAGAGGGAAAGGACACAATATCAGAGCCTATTCTCTTCATCCGGGTTCTGTATATGGAACTGACCTGGGAAGAGAAGAACCTATTGAACTTTTTAAACAGCTTGGAACGCATGATGAAAACGGAACTATCAAACCGGAGGTTGAAGCCCGCTTAAAAACCATTCAACAGGGGGCTGCCACTACTGTCTGGTGTGCTGTAAGTCCTCAACTCAACGAAATAGGTGGAGTTTATTGTGAAAACTGTGATATTGCAGAGATCGACAGAGGACAGATTGAACACAGGTTTGATGAACCGGCTACGATTCGTGGGGTACAGCCCTATTCTATTGACAAAAAAAAAGCAGAGCAGTTGTGGAGACTAAGTGAAGAGATGTTGGGGTTCAGCTTTGATACCCAATAGGTGTTTTTTAAATACATTTGTAATGAAAAACTTTTGACAATGGATTTCCAGATACAATACCTCACACCGGATATCAAGCTTTCCAGTTATGATGATAAACTGTTCAAAACGGAAACTGTTTTTGAATATCATATGCTGGTCTGGTTTATATCAGGAGAAACGAAAATTATCCAGGCATACAAAACCTATATTTTCAAAGCCGGAGATATTTTTCTGATTCCGAGAAATCATCTTGCCACGATTATCAATTATCCGAAAGACGGGCTTCCTCACAAAGCGGTAGTGATGCATCTTACCACAGAGCGTCTGAAAGCGTTTTACAGTTCTGTTGATTATCAAAAGACAAACAACCCAAGGGAATCCAGTATTCACAGTTTCAGCAGTCATCCGCTACTGAACAGCTGCCTTGCATCACTCATTCCTTATTTTGAGATTGAAGGTCCTTTTCCTGAAAATATCGCTCATTTGAAGATCACTGAAGCCATCAGTATTTTAAGGGAAATTGATCAGAATATAGACTCCGTACTCGCTGATTTTGATGAACCGGGAAAAGTAGACCTTATTAACTTCATGGAAAAAAATTATATGTTTAATATGCCTTTGGAACGATATGGATATCTGACGGGAAGAAGTTTATCTACTTTCAACAGAGATTTCAGAAAGATTTTTCAAACGACACCACAGCGGTGGCTTACGCAAAAACGTCTTGAACTGGCCTATTATCATTTATCTGAAAATAATAAAAAACCTTCCGATGTTTTTCTGGAAGTAGGTTTTGAAGATCTGTCCCATTTTTCACATGCCTTTAAAAAACAGTATGGTTTTGCTCCTTCACTGGCACGATAAGATAAAATAGGCTGTACCCATGAGTACAGCCTATTTTATTATTTTAATTCAACTGAATTCTATTGCAGTTATTTTTTCTGTGAAATATCTGGATCTCTTACCTCTTTCTTTTGAGATATTACATTATGATTCAGAGGTTTTCTTTTAGGTTCTGAACGTGAAGACTTTGATCCGGAGCCTAACAGATCCAATAGATCAAAAATCACATCGAAAATATCAAAAAAATTCCAGGACATTACTAATCGTTATTTATCTACCAATTTATGTACTTTCTTCGTTCCTTCATACTATTTTGTCCTTTTATATAAACAATCCCGACCTAAAGTAGATATACAATACTGCAGAAATTAAAAAAACAATTACTGAACAGCTGAAAAGAATCAGTTTAAAAAGGGTTTTAAAATAATAAAGTTCCAAAACATGCAAAATAAAAAATACTATACATGAAATACCAATTCCTATTAAAGAAGTTATCACTAAGGTTTGTGTATAATTTTGTGCAGGTAAAGGATCTTTAAAAACAATAAAAAAAGAAAATGCTGCCAATACAAAAGCTACGGCACTTACTTTCTCTGTGAAGTATTTTGATCTCTTAAATTCTTTCTTTTGAGGTTTCTCATCGTAATTCAGGCTCTTTCTGTCAGAACTTGAACGCGATGATCCCGAACCAGACTGAAACAATCCGGATACACTAAATAAAGTATCTAACAGATCAAAAAGACCTCCTAACATTTTTCTCGTTATTTATCTTCGAATTTATGTACTTTCTTCGTTCCTTCATACATTTCGTACTGTAAAAATCTCGTTTCCAGCTTTCCGTTGAAAAGTTTGATCTTTCTTGAAGGACGCAGACCGATTTTCTTCACGGCTTCAAGATCGGAAGAGATCAGCCATGCTAATGTATTCGGATAATGGGTCTTGAAGGTATCTCCGATTTTCTTGTAGAAATCATCATCATTAATGAAAATTCTCTCATCATACGGAGGATTGAATACCATTAATAACGGGAACAATTCTTTTTTGGAATCAAAGAAGTTTTGTTTTTTAATCTCAATAACATCTTCCATTTCTGCTGCTTCTACATTCATTCTCGCCGCATTCAGCATTCTTGCATCAATATCATATCCAACAATTTTTCCATCAAACTGTCTGACTCTGTTAATTCTGAATTCTTTAATTTTTGTGAACAGTTCTGCATCATAATTATTCCAGTTCTGGAACCCGAATCTCTTTCTGAAGATCTGAGCCGGAAGATCCATGGCAATCATAGCCGCTTCAATCAGTAATGTTCCTGAACCGCACATTGGATCAAGGAAATTACCTTTTCCGTCCCATCCTGCCAGCTGAAGCATTCCGCTAGCCAGAACTTCATTGATAGGTGCTTCTCCCTGTTCTCTTCTGTATCCTCTTTTGAACAAAGGATCTCCAGAAGAATCCATTGAAATCATCACCAGCTCTCTGTCAATATGAAGATGGAATTTGATATCCGGATTTCTTGTTTCTACATTCGGACGTCTTTTGAATTTTTCCTGAAAATAATCTACGATGGCATCCTTCATCTTTAAAGTCACAAACTGAGAATGTTTGAACGTTTCAGAGTTTACTGTTGCATCAATAGAAAAAGACTGGTCAACATCCATGAAGTTCTCCCATTCGAATTTGAATAGTCTGTCATAAAACTGATGCTGATTGAATGCCTTAAACTCATGAATCGGTACGAGGATCTTCAGCGCCGTTCTTGCAGAATAATTGATCTTGTAAAGAAAACCAAGATCTCCTTCACAGTTTACCGCTCTGTTTTTAATTTCAACATTTCTTCCGCCCAGTTTTTTGATTTCTTCTGCCAGAATCTGCTCCAATCCGAAGAATGTTTTTATCTGTATTTTAATATTTTCTGTATCCATAAGTATGAATTAAAAGATTTAAAGTTTTAAAAATTAAAAGATTAGCTATCCAACTTCTTGTCCAATTGAATTTTTCAATCTCTTAATGTTGTAAAATACTTTGCTTTTAACCGCACAAATTTAGTTATTTTTGCATTATGGAATGGTTT
>JASLCD010000190.1 GCA_030146295.1 Chryseobacterium sp. | reverse complement strand
CTTGATAGAATGGTAGCTGAAAAGAAAATCGCTTACCTGCATCCATTGAACGCGAAAAAGGTAACCCTTCCAAAATAAGACCCCTGTTAATTCAGGGGTATTTTTTTTGTCTAAAATTTAAAAGTTAGAAGGTTGAATAAAAAATGTTAGAAATATGAAAAAAAATTGTTAGAAGTATTGTTTTATCACTTTGCTATTCGTAACTTTACGATAAGCAGATGAAAATGAAGGAGATAAAGCCGAAGAAATGCGCAGTATGTAGGGAAGAGTTCATGCCTTTTAGGTCAACTCAGAAAGTATGTGGAACGGCATGCGCAATTTCTTTAGGTAAGTCAAATATTCAAAAGCAAAACGCTAAATCTTGGCAGAAAGAGAAGAAGATCAGGAAGGATGGGCTAAAGACTCAAAGCGGTTGGTTGCAAGATTTCCAAAAGGTATTCAATGAATTTATCCGGATTTCCCAAAAAGGAAGCAAATGTATAAGTTGTAATAACCCAGAGCCTACAGATGCGGGCCACTATCGAAGTGTAGGAGCTCATCCAGAACTCCGATTTGAAGAAAAAAATGTAAACCTCCAGTGTAGAAAATGCAATGGGTATTGGGGAGGAAATTTAATTGAATACCGGAAGGGTCTTGTTAATAAGTATGGGGTTGAAGTTGTGGAGTGGTTAGAAGGCCCACACGATCCAGTTAAGCTGTCAATTACTGAGATAAAAGAAAAGATTGAGTATTACCGCGGAAAGATTAGGGAAATGAAGAAGAAAGCGGTTGTGTGATATGATTAATTGTTGTTGAATTACCAAGCACAGATGATGAGTGCAGAAGGGGTGGATCGTTGGTTGATGAAGGAGGGTGCTTGGTGTTTTTTAAAGAAAGATTATTATGATGTGGGGGAAAAATAATTGGATTTCGTTTTGGAATATTTTCTCGTTTTTTAGTTTAATTGGTCTTGTTTTAAGCGTGGGATCAGTTATTTATGGGTTAATATCTTTAGTATTGTGGCTGATTGATATTTATAATTAAAACGTGATGCTAGCATATAGGTAATGCGCTACAGCCGTGGATAGGCAATGAAGGAGAGTAGAGAATCACTGATCGTTTCAGGGAGCATCAGCAAAAAGCGTATACAGGAATCATGACCTTGCGCCCCAACTCAAAGGGCTGGGTAAAACACAGGATTAATGCCAACAGGTTGTATACGTCATGTTAAATTTGCCTGTTAATTAGTTCACGAGCGGGTGGTTCACGATAAGAACAAGCAGAACTCCAATTCTGCGAAATGCCTTTATAACTCAGTTGGTTCAGAGTGTCTGGCTTACACCCAGAATGTCGGGGGTTCGAATCCCTCTAAAGGCTCAGATTGATTTAATGCAGTAGGAATTTTTCATATTAATATTTTGTGATTTGGTGTCCCGCTGCTGTAATAGGTAGCGGGGTTTTTAATTTAGGGCAATAATTAATAAAAATTGAATAATGAATCATTTTATTGAAATCAAAGAAATAGAAATAACAGATATGAAAAAGGGGAGTGATCAATTTCCTGAAAGCGGTTTTTTCATGGTTAAGTGTAAAAATAATTCAGATTTAGTATTGGTTAATAAAGATCAAGATAATTGTTTTTTTATTTGCCCTGAATCCGTTTACAAAAGCTTGGGAATTGATATGCCTGTGATACCAAAGCAGGAAGAAGTGACTAACATGTCTACATATATTTCCACGGGATCAGGATTTGTCTCTGAAGAATTTATAAAGGACTTCACAAAAATACTTTTGAGGAGTAACAAGTAAAATCAAAATTGTAAACTAATTTTCTATGGCAGAGGGAGTGGCAGGGAGTGCGGTGAATGAATAAAGAAAAAGAAATGGCAAAGAAGAAGAGTGAAGAGAATGAAGGAAGAAAGCCGGACGGGAAGTTTGCGGAGGGGAATACTATTTCAGTAGGCAATGAAGGGGGGCGTCCAATGAAGTTTGAAACACCAGCTGAATTAGAGTCTTTCTGTAAAGGTTACTTTGAATGGGCTGATAAAAACCCTTGGATAAAAAATGATGTTGTTAAAGGTGGTGAATTCGCCGGAACTCCATTGCAAATACCAACGCAAAGACCGTATACTTTAATTGCGCTTTGTCATTACTTAGGAATCGCTCATGCAACGTGGAAATTATACGAAGAAAGAACGGAGTTTTTGGAAGTCACAACATGGGCGAGAGAAAAAATAAACAATCAGCAGATTGAAGGGGCTATGGTTGGTGCTTTTAATGCTAACCTTACGGCAAGGCTGCAGGGTATTTCAGATAAGCAAGAACAGAAAGTGACAGGAGAAGTTAAAATAACAGATCCACCAAAGTGGGTGGTTGTTGATGCTAGCAAGAAATGAATGTATTAAAAGAATATTACCCTTTATACACTGAAGATTATTTCATTGCTGATTTGTGGGGAGGTCGTGCCGGAGCAAGGTCTTATGCAATGTCGCAAAGAGCTTTGTATAACTTGCTTCATAAAGAAAATTCAAGGGCGTTCTTCCTAAGACAGACACATGCTACTATTTACACATCATGCTGGCAGGATCTAAAAGATAGAATTGAAGAATATGAAAAGCAGCACGGTATAAGTCTTAATGGAATAATTACTTATTCAGATAACAAATCAGGAGAAAACTATGCTGAAAATTTATTGAATGGCAATACTCTAGGGACAAAAGGATTTAAAGTTTCTTCAGGAAATCAAACGGCTAGTTTAAAGTCATTAGCGGGAGCAACAGATCTTTATATTGAGGAATACGATGAAGTAGAAAAGGAGGATTTCAATAAATTATTGTTATCTCTAAGAAAAAAAGGCTCTGTACTTCAAATATTGAGAGCATTTAACCCGCCAGAAAAAGACCATCATGTATGGGGTGATTATAAGCTTACGAAAGTTTCAAATGATGTTCTTGTCGAAATAGTATTAAAGCATACTAATAAAGGCAGAGAAGAAGTTGAGCAGATAGTCAAGTTAAATAACAAGCCATACTATCTGGCTGTACCAAAGAGAAAAAAACACCTTTCTCTTCAGAACACTTTCATAAATAATTATGAAAACTTAAATGAAACTGCAATTGAGCAGTATGAAAAGTTTTTAGAAGATGATTTCCATTATTTCTGTACAACAATTTTAGGTTTAATTCCAGATAAAGGTGGTCATTCAGTTTACAATGATTATGATGACATAGAAAACCATACTGATAGAGTAGTTAAGCCAAACGATGTTCTGCATATCGGAATGGACTTTAACGTAACAAATATGAGTGCTATAATTCATGTACATGAAGGCGATTCAGATCATGCAGTTGCAGAGCTTACCGGAATATTTGATACGTTTAGTATGTGTGAAAAAATTAAAGAGCTATACGGCGGCCATAGTATTGTTATTTATCCGGATGCTTCAGGGCAAAATAGGAAAACGAGTGGCAAGTCTGATTTTGACATCATAAGGCAGTATAAATATGTCATTAGAACAGGCGTTAGTAATCCGGCTGTACGTGATAGGGTTAATGAAGTAAATACCGCATTCAGAGAACGAAAGTATTTTGTCAACAGGTTTACATGTCCGGTTTATTCTGAATCACTTAAAAAGCAAAAGTATAAAAATGGTGAGCCAGATAAAAAAGAAGGATATGACCATACAAATGATGCTGGAGGTTACTATATATCCAAAAAAGGTAAAACGATAAAAATCAGCTCAGGTGGGTCAAGCATGCGATAGTTTAGAAACGATACTTCAGAATGAGGTTGTTTTCAAGTCTGTTTATGAATTAATCCCTGCAGAAGACACATTTAATGTGGGAGATATTTTCAAGGTTTCATTTACTAAAATTTATCAATGTTTTGATCTTTATCGCGAAGGTAAAGTTTTGGAAGCTGTTGGTTTAGTTATAAATAAAACATTTGAGGAGGTTTTGCAATTGCCTGCTAACGATGCAATGAAGTTCATGAAGTGGCTTGAAAAAGAAATTTTAAAATGTTCAGAGCTTCTGAATAACATTCCTTCAGTAAATGATCCGGATATGATGGCGGCAGGGGCCGATAGAATGAATGATATAGGTGAGTTTGCTATTTATAGGTCAATAACAAATGATCCTCGTGAATGGAAGGGCCTTGGAGAAGTTGAGTTTGAATTGATGTATGTAAAAATGTTGGGAGACGGCATTCAATCAGTAATCCAAAGAGATTACAATGAAATAATCAAAAATAAGAAGTAATGAACATAATCAAGCAGTTTGAGAGCCTTATAACAGGATGGAATGAAGAAAGTAAATGTGGTTACTGCTGGAATTTCGTAGGAGCGGGCCGTCCTGATCTTTTCAATATGTTTTTAGATATTGAAGAAGCAGAGTGTTGTATTTATGTTGGTTTATTTAATATCAAATTCGGCACCAGATATTCTCCAGTCGAAAACGGGTTTACTAAAAAGCAATATTGCTTTACAAGCTTTGAAGGATTTATTGGAATTCCCAGCCGATTAGATATTCAGTTTTACAATGAGCTAGGCAATACGGAAGAAGAAAAAGAAGAGTCTAAATGGTCAATATTAAATTCTATCAAGGATTGTATGGGTTGTGATTTCCTAGAAACACTTTGTGATGATCATGGGTTGTACCAACCTGCAGAATTTACAGCAACACAAAAGATAAACTACCAAGATTCTAATTATGATGGCTGGCTGATAAAAGGACAATATAATTATTAGAAATGGCAGTAATAGATTTTGTTTCGGTTGATAATATTGAACAACTAATGAATGATGTGATAGACTGGTTTTTAATTCCCAGGTTTCAAGGATTGGGAATGAGAGCAACGGGAGACTGGGAAAAAGGTCTTGAAGCAGTTGCTGAGCCCAATCGTGGAATAATTAAAGGATTAGATTATACAGAGCAACTTGTACATGGGCAAGGGCCTACGACAGTTCCTATTTCAGATCTTAAACGGTGGGCAAAAGCGAAATTTAGATTATCAGACAATGCAGCTTTAGCTGTTGCGCATAGGGTTCAAAATAAAATTAAGAGAGAAGGTACATCATGGTATGAGAAAGGCGGGAGCAACTTAATAGAAGTATTTGAAGAGCCAGTTGTTATAAATTTTATAAACACGCGATTAAGGGAAATAGTAACCCCAAGAATAACTGATATTTTGATAAGACAAATGCGTGACACTTGGGATTAAAAAAAATAGTAATGAAAGCATTAGATCTATTAAAACAATTGATAGGATGAAAATTAACGGAAAATATCAAACAGAAGAAATAGTACATGGAAATAATATTCCTAAACATAGAAATAAGCTTCCATGTCCAAAAAGAAAAAAAAGCTTTTGGGAAAGATATGCTAAGGGTGAAAGACTAAATCCGACATATAATAAAGTATTTCCAGTATCAAATATTGTTATGCCCAGTAAAGTCATTGAATCACCTCCAATCCCTGATAAATATGGTGCAAATCCTTTTTTCGAATTGGCTGATTTTTTACTAAACGGTTTTAAAAAAATTATAAAAAGCTGAGTATGACTATAAACGGATTAGAAAATAATTACTATTTAACTCAGAATGATATTTGGGTTAAAATAAACGGGTTTACAGATGTGGTTTCAAAAATTGTTTTAGAATTTAAAAATATTACCACTGGAGAAGAATTGAAAAGTTTCGAATGTTCAGCTAGTCCGGACAATGATTGTTTATTTAATGTATGTTTTCCAATCCGAGCATTATTGCCAGAACCTAACCATATTGTTAATAATAGCCTTCAAAACTTTCAGATTAGGATTACAGCAAAGTTTAGAAATACAACTTTACCTGATGATGTTTTGACTATTACGAAATACTTTATAAGGGGTGGTAGAAATAAATCTGGATTAAAAGAATGGTATTTGAATGAGGGCGATTTTTTAGTTAATGAATATTGGATTTCTGGAGGTAATTCGTGGACAGCGCTAAGTGATCCTTTTAAAATTAGTTCAGGTACTTTAGTGGAAGATAATACTTATACTAAAGTAGCCAATCAGGAAGAAAGAAAAGCCTGTGATGGGAAAGTATTAAAGTATCTAAACTCACTAGGTGGCTATGAATATTTCTATTTTGATAGATACGAGGTTTCAAACAAAACAAAGCCAGAAAAATCAGTAAACAGAATCACAAGTAGATTAAGAGTTGATAATTTCCAAAATATAGGATATGAGGAAACCAAGACAATAACACTATATTCTTTAACAGATAATAAACTTCAATCTAATTTCGAAGAATTAATAAGTAGTCTTCAAGTTTTAATGTATGATCCAGAAGGAAATGATAGTGATTCAAATTGGCATCTTTTACAATTAGACGATAATAATTCTATTTTCAATAATTATGAAAATCAATTTGAAAACAAAGCTGTATTTACTTTACCTAATTATAGAAATATTAAGTTATGATAGTTGAATTGTGGTTAGATGGTGTTTCTCTTGATATATATCAGGATACAAATATTAAACATACGTTACAAATTAATGATGTTGCGGAAGTTAAGGACCGTCAAGCATCTTATACCAATTCATTTAAACTGCCTAAAACACCAAAAAATGTAAAATCACTTGGAGGCTTGGGAATTCATTCAAGCACATCAAATATTCCTTATTTAAAGCCTGATGCTTTACTTAAAATAGATGGTTATGATTTCTTAGTAAAGGCATGGGTTCAGATAACATCAACAGATGATGAATACAGTGTTTCAATTTACTCAGGAATAATTGAGTTCTTTAAGTTTTTTGAAAACAAGACTATCGGTGAAGAACTTGCTGCAGATCTGACGGAGATAAACCACAATAAAAATCTATCAACCGTAATAAATACTCAAAATAATGATTCATTAAAGTACGTATATCTGTTTGCTGATTTCAATGGAAGAACACATCGTAAATCAAATTCAAATGTTGTCAATATTGACTTTGTGGTTCCAAGTGTACCAGTTTCATATCTATTTGATAAAATTCATGTAAAAGCCGGATATACTTACGAAGGTAGTTTTTTAACCCTTGATGATTTTACAAACCTATATATATCATATCCTAAAGCGCCGGAAGATGATGGGTCCACTGTGTATTTTGAAGATGCAAAAAGTGTCAACTTTTCATCACCTGGAAGCGAAGATTCATTAGGATTCACTTTTAACAATGGTGGCATCAATGGGATTAAGATATTGGAGAAGTCAAATTACAATATTAAAGCAAATGGAATTGCTGGACTAAATGAACCAATTCCATCCGGAATGGGCACGCTTAGTTATAAATTTTATTATAGAATAAATAGTAATCCGCCAGTATTGATCCCAAACAATTTGAATGATATACTAGTACTTGAAAACGGTGATGTAATAGATTTTTGGTATGATGTAGATACAGATTGGAATGGCTCAGTTTCAATGTCTTTAATTATTAAAAAAACAGAAGATATTTCATCAGAAGAATTTTCTGATTTAAAAATTACTGATTTCCTAAAAGATATTTATAACAATTTTGGCTTGACTCCAATTGTTGATAATGTAAATAAAAATGTCAAATACATAACTAATACTGAAAGATTTAAAGAAGCAGAAACCGAAAACTGGACTAATTATTTAGTAAGTATTGATAATGAAACATATAAGTTCGGAACATATGCGAAAAATAATTTATTCAGATATAAATACAATGACCAGGAAGAAACGCATTCCGATGGATCAATAACAATTGATAATAAAAATTTAGAAGAAGAGAAAACTGTTTTTACATCATTCACATATTCTGTAGAAAAAGAAAGGTTGTCAGATTTTTATGTAAATAGTTCATTAACGCAAAAAGTTTCAATTTATAAACTATACGAAAAAGAACCACAGGACGGATCAACAGAACTTAAATATAAGCCACTTTCTAAAAGATACTTTTATTTAAGAATGAAGAAAGTTAATGCAGCTGTAATTATAGGTTCTGACATTCAGGATTTAGAATTACCTAATTCAATAATTAAATTCGGAGAATTCAAAGATTTGAATATGAATGATATTATTGGAAGGTATTATTTAGACTTTAAAAATGTAATAAACCAGTCAGTAATTTGGAATGTTACTCTTAATGTTCCATATCCAAAACTTTTAAAGCTTGATTTAACCAAGGTTCTATATTTTGATCAACTGCAGCAATACTGCTTCATTAACAAAATAACGTTTGATGATTCAAAAACAACAGCGGAATTAGTAAGAATAAAAGATTTCAGATCATGAGTAATATCAGAGATATATCATTAATTATCCAAGATCTCGCGCCAGTGCCAGGATTGAAATTTGTGGGAGGCACTTCATTATTTATTCAGAATAAGGTTGACACAATAAATGACGTTGATGTACTTGTCCCTGATATTGACGAAATAATGAGAGTGTATGAGATAACTATTATTGATGAGCCAATTTATAAGTTTCCCGGAAGAAGACGTGGATATTATATCTACAATGATATTATGGTTGATGTATTTATTCAAGAAAACGAGGAAGATACAATAGTTATTGGTAGTAGTGCGCATTGCAGTACTATTAATGCTCAAATAGGATTTTTAGAAAAGACTTTAGAATTGAATTTAAGTCCAGAAAAAAAACAGCAAACATTAGCGGACATTGAATATCTAAAAACATTGAAGTAGGTTAAATTAATAATGAAGGAGTATTATGGCAGAGAGAATAGTTTTAGCACAGTTTGATATTGATACAAGGGTTCTTGATGAAAAAATAGCACAGAATCAAACTAAAATCGATCTTTTAAATAGTGAAATTAGAGACACCCGCAAAGCGATAAAGGAATATCAGGATCAGGCAAAATTAATGGCTGGAATAATTACCGAAGGTAATAAAGCGATTGAAACCGCAAATCAAGAATTAGCGCAAGGTATCATCACACAGGAACAATACAATTACATTGTTGGCCTTACTACAGATGTTATTCGTGAATCTGAAGTTGAATTATCACGTTTGATTGCCGTAGAAAGAGAGCAACAGTTGCAATTGGTATCATACAGAACCGACCTCCGTAATGTTAATGATGAAAATAGAGAATTAAACAATCTTCTTAGGTCCGGCCGTACCGAGGTCCAAGGAAATGAAGGAGCCTATAGAGAAATGTCCCAGCAATTAGCAGTGACTAGAATTGAGGCTAATAATTTGGGAGCACAAATGAGGCAGCTTGAAAGAGAAGGGAAACAAAATACTGAAGAATACGCCAACGTTGCAAGACAATGGGAACTGACAAGTAATGAAGCTAGAAATCTTCATGAGCAACTATTGAGCTTAGATAGGGCAACAGGAGATAATCGTAGAAATGTTGGTAATTATGCTGAAAGTATAAAAAGCGCGTTCTCTGATATTAGCGAGGGCGCTGGAATGCTTCTTTCAGGAAATGTTCAGGGTGGATTTGAAACATTTAGGAATGGATTAAGTGGGATTAAAAGCGGTTTAGGTGATCTTTTCAAATTTATAAAAGCAAATCCTTGGTTACTTATTGTTGGAGCTATATTCTCTTACGTTAAAGAAATGTACGAGTACAATCAGCAGGTTAGAGAATTAAATAATGAGGTTGAATCTTTAGCTAATACTTCCGGAGAACTAACTGATCAGCTTAGGAAAAACGCAACTGCGATTCAAAATGCTTATGGTAAAGACTTCAAAGAAGCCGTTCAGGAGCAAAAATCATTAATGGAAGACTTTAAAGTCTCAGCAGAAGAAGCATTTAATGTATACAATGAAGGACTAGCCCGTGGTGGCGCTTTAAATGCTGAGTTCGGTGATTCAATTAGGGAATATGGGCCTTTATTTGCTAAAAACGGCTATTCAGCCCAGGAATTCATAAACATATTAAACTCAGGGATTGATCTGGGTATTTATAGTGATAAACTTCCCGATGCTATTAAAGAAGCTGGATTATCTTTAACCGAACAAGGAAAAGCAACAAGAGACGCGCTTGTTAATGCTTTTGGGGCTTCATTTTCTGATGATCTATTAAAAAGAATACAGTCAGGTAAAACTACTGTTGCTGATGGATTAGATGAAATAGCGGCAAAGTCTGCTAAAATGCACTTAAATGAGCAACAATTAGCACAATTAACAGCCGATGTATTTAAAGGCGCTGGTGAAGATGCAGGGGGAGTGCTAGCTATATTCAATGCGTTAAACCATGCACAGGAATTAAACGCACAAGGATTAACAGATATTCAAAAACAGGTTATAAAACTTGCTGAGTTAGACAAGGATCTTACACAGGCTAAAGATGAAGCTTTTAAATCAGACTCAATGATGGCTTTCCAAGCAAATACAGAAGTCGTTTGGAAAGAAATACAGATTGTTTGGTATAAGACTTTAGGAGGTATAACCACATTTTTAACAGATGCTACTAAGGGCTGGAAATTAATTGCAATGAACACTGTAGATATGTTCAGATTAATCCCTGTTACTTTTGGTAAAGTAGTTTCTGCGGTTGCCAGCGATTTATCAAATCTAGCTTCACTTGCTAAACTATCCGGATCTATAATTAAAGACGCTCTTACATTAAATTTGGATGGAGTAGAGGCAAAATTTAACCAGCTTAAAAATGGAATTTCAAATGCATTTTCCAACACAAAAAGGGAAATTAAAATATTTTCTTCATTTGTTGGAAGCGAAGGAATCATAAACGTTAAGAATCGAAACATAATTGCAACTGAAGAATCCGCTAAAATAGAAGCTCAAAGGCAAAAACAGGCACAAGAAGCAGCTAAAAAAGCAGATCAACAATCAGGATCAGGTAAAATCACAGGATCAGTTGCTGATGCCGCAACTTCCGCTCAATCAAAAGCTATCAAAGATTTAGAAAAGCAAAGGGCTGATCAACAGAAAAAAATAGAAGAGGCAGCTAAGCAGGATTTGGCAAACGCCAAAGAAAGAGCAAATGTCGCTATCCAAGCAACACAGGCTGAACTTGCCGAGTATATCGCAATGAACGCTGAAAAGCTTAAATCTGATAAAAGGCTTACGCAGGAGAAAGTAAATGAAATTCAGAAATACCTTGAAAGTGTTAGAGAGAAATCACAAATTGCCAATGAACTTGAAAAGCAACAGAAGCTACAATCTCTTAATGATCAAATAATAGCTATAAAAGGAGTTTCACAACAGGAACTTGATCAGAAGAAAAATCTAGTCGCACAGAAAGAGGTTGTTGAAAAAGAATATGCTACCAAAGAAATACTTATCAACAATGAGGCTAACGATAAGCGTAAAGAATTAGATAAAAAATTCCTGGAAGAGAAAACGCAGGCTTCAAATCTTGCAAGAGCATTAGAGTTTCAACAACAAATAACAGATCTTGAAACTAAAGGAGCTACCGAATATGAAATGCAAAAAGCTCAGTTGCAACAACAAACTGATCAGAGGTTAGCCAACTTTATACAGGAAAATGAACTTAAAAGACAGCTTGATCAGGAAAATTATGATTTAAATGCAGAAATTGAAGCACAGAGAGCAGAGATTGAAAATCAATTGGCTTTAACTCAAGATGAAGTTAAAAAGCAAAACCTTCAAAATCTGTTAAACTCTCTAAACATAATACAAGTTGATTTTGCTAATAAGGAAGTAGAAATTGCAAGAAATAAAGAAAACGCAAAGTATACATTAGCAGCAGGAATAGCAGCAAATATGGCTCAAATAGCTGGTGAACAGACTGCATTAGGAAAAGCCTTAGCAATTGCTGAAACAACAATTAATACATATGCGGCAGCAATGAATGCCTACAAGTCTCTATCAAGTATACCAGTTGTTGGACCTGCATTAGGCGCTGTTGCTGCGGGATTGGCGGTTGCATCAGGTTTAGCAAATGTTGCTAAAATTTCGGGTGTAAATATTCCATCGGGCGCAATTACAGGACTTAAAGGACTTTCAAGTGGAGTAGTATCAATTGGACAGATGTCTGCCAAACCAAAAGCTAAAAGAGGAATGATTTCGGAAGGTCCGTCACATGAAAATGGTGGAATTAAAGCAATGACTCCAAATGGCATGATAGAAATTGAAGGAGGAGAGGCGATAATTAACAAAAAAAGTACAGCAATGTATAGGGATGTATTATCACAAATAAATCAATTGGGAGGAGGTATTTCATTTGGCAATGGTGGAATTTCCCCAGGCATTAATATAAGTAGATTACCGACTATTCAAAACGCTATAAAACAAAATACAACGATAACGTTAGATCAGGAAGCAGTGATTGAAATTGCTCAAGCAGTATATACAGGAAGTCAGTCTGGAATAGGTGACTTATCAAACAATAGACAAATTCAAAACGGAGCAAATTTTTAAGATATGAAGGAGGAATTTAAAAGGTTTTGTGAAAGCCTAAGTAAACAAGATGATATTGATTTAATGCGTGATACCAAAGCAGTAGCATTAGGTGTATTAAACTTTAAAACAGGGATTAAAAAGGCGCAAGAATTAGCAAAGAAAAGGTTTGAAAATCACTGTAAAAGTTGTAAATTTAGTATTGAAGAACCAATCCCTGAATTGCGTGTTGTGGATAAGCAAATGCCGGAACTTTCTGGTAAAACATGCGGGGATTGTGGGTGTATTTTATCATATAAATTAAGACAGTCGGTAAAGAAGTGCAGCAGATGGGAACAGTAAAGGAGGCAGTTCAAAATAACAGAAGTTTATTCTATAAATTAAATAAGTGCGGAATCAAAAACATTGAAACCGCACTAGATTATCTTTCTATTTACGAGCAGTATGAAAATCAAAAACACATTGATTCATGTACTGAGCGAAAAAAAGTTGTTGCTGTATTTTGCAAAGTAACAGTAAGAACTGTTGAGATCGCTTTGCAGACGATGAAACGGGCTATTTAGATTTACCAAATAACTTCATAACCTGTTTTTTCTGCATGTACGGAGATTCTCCAGTAATTCCAGTTTTTTTATCTTGCCCATAAAATTGAAAACTAATAACTCCTAAATTTTTTTCAAAATGAAGATAAATATAGTGTAATTGAGATTCTAATTTAATGTCTTTTTCAGGCATTTTTTCAAAACCGTCAATTATCATACTATATAGATTATCAAAATCATTATTCTCATTAATGAAACAAAACTTTTTCCATTCGGATATATGTTTGAATTTAATGTCTTTATAGTCTAAACAATAAACTGATCCAGATTCATTTTTAGACATAATCATTGTGGTCATTCCTAATGGACCTATTTTCCCAACCTCTATATTTTTAGGTTCGTCAACAACCTTTAATTGAGAAAATGTACTTGATGATACAATTACAAGTAAAAATGATATAATATTTTTCATTTATTTTATTTTTTCAAAAGTTGCAATTCTACCTGTAATATCACCAATTGTTCCTGGCCTTTCTTCTTTCTTTTCAAAACCTTGAGACTTTAGGTATTGTACAAGTTGTAACCATTCTCCCTTTTCAAACTTTCGATTGTCTTTATCGAAAATACCTTGACCAACTAAATCATAGTTATTAGGTTTAAATTTCTTTTGCCCATAATTTATGAAATAGCATTCTTTCATTGTGAAAGGTTTTATAAATGCCCAAACTTCAAATACATCAACTTTATCCTTGATGTCCTCTTTACTTGTTATTATTTGAGCTGAAATAAATGATGAAGTTGCTATGAATAGCGCTACAATAATTTTTTTCATGATTATAATTTCCACAAAGAAAGCAAATATTTTTGATATGGGTTTTGCGGGAAACCGTAATTGCATCAAGGTTCAAACGAATGGTTTAAAATATTCATCACGGAAAAGAATACCATTTGATTCTAACAAAGCAAGAATAATTAACTCTTCATATGTCAAAGATCTTTTTAAAAACATACGCCTTTCTCTTATAACATGTTCAGATATTTTATTGTCTAATACAAATTTATTCTCCAATACTGTAAAAGGAGCGTCATCCCAAAATCCGGTATAATTCTCTATATTAATTTCCATAACTAAGGCCATCATTTTTTTTCAAAATCTAAAACTAAAAGATATTTTAGTTTATTGTTTTCTCTGTGATAAAAAGTAATCTTCATTTGAGACTTCCAATTTATTTTATAAACATATTGTATTTCACCTATTTTTTCACCAAACTCTGTGAAAATAAAACCTGGACCATTGAAAGTAATACTATCAACAATAAATCCATCAGACTCAATATTTTCAATCCGTTTTATAGTTGCAGATGGGTATTCATTGTCAAATAGTAATTCATACAATTCTTTTCTTATATCTTTCTCGATATATGGCTTATCATAAAATAAAATCTTATTGCATCCCATAAATAATATATTATTACTTAATAAATTTATTTAATGTTTCTTTGAATTCAGTTATAAAGAAAGGATTGTTTATTTTGTATGAATTACCTTTTGAATTAAGAAAATAAACGGCTTCATATTCAACCGAAATAGAACGATTATCTTTTTCAAAAACAAATTTTTCAGCAGTCCTTGTAAAGTTCCAGCCCTCTAAAAGATTATTATTAAAAATTGTTTCGACTGCGGATTGTATTTTTAATTTATAAATAATTGTATTATTAGTTTCCATCATTTTATTTGAGCTATTTATTTTTAGGATAGTTATCGTCTGATTCTATGTTTTTTAAGCTCTTAAGCCTTGCATAAGTCAATTTACCAATCATTTTATAGTCAAATTCAATTTCATGATCATTTTTCAAAATAGCAGTATGCGCTAAAGACTGATGAATCCATCCGTCAATGTTGGCTGGCGATTCAATCCCTACTTTCCTCCACTCCTCGTATATTTTTTCTCGTTTTGTCATATGGTCATTTGTTTATAATCATTTTTATCTATTATTTAAAAGCGTCATTTATTTTCTGACGCTGTTTTTCCTCTTTCATTCTCAATTCTTGAAAACCGGATTTCTCCATGGGCAATTCTCCATTTGATTTACAAAACTCTAAATATTCATCATACATTTTATCATCATTCATCTTCTTTTGATGAACGTCAATGTATGGATTTACCTTGCGTTTTTTCCTTTCAACAGCATTGTTTATGACGATGTAGAAGAATAAAGCAATAAAAAGTAACATTAATATCATAGTTGGTGCGAAATAAATAATTCGCTTGAATCCGTAAAGCCTTTATAAACAGGACTAAATAGTTAATTGTCTGCGAATTGAGTTTACACAAATTTACTGAAAATTATGTGAAATTTTGTATAAGGTAGATTGGATTTTAATGAAGCACGAAATAAAACTTTACGGAGAGATTATTAATCTCGTTTGGGCAGATGAGAGTTTTCAATATATTGATGTTGAATATGTTGATCAAGAACTTTCTAAGCTTTCTGTTTCGCCTCGTGACGAGGTTGTTTTCAATATACATTCTTTAGGCGGTGATACGGCTGTAGCATTCGCTATATACAATAAAATTAGACGTTACGGTAAAGAAAACAAAGTTAAAATTACCACTAGAATTGATGGCTATTGTGCTAGTTCTGGTGTTATTCTTTTGCTTGCTGGAGACAGACGGATTGGTAATCGATATGCCGAGCCTTTTGTGCATAATGCCTGGACTATGGTTTTAGGAGATAAAAACGAAACTCAGAAGGTATTAGAAGAGCTTGACAAAACGGATAATATGATAGCTTCTCTTTATGAAGAGAGAACTAATATAACGAAAGAGCAAGCTTTAGAAATGATGTCAAATGATACATGGATAACAGCTGAAGAATGTTTAGAGTACGGATTTTACACCGAATTAGAGAATGAAGATAACTCAAAGCCTGTTTTAAATTCTGAAAAACAGATCATTTTCAACTCTATACAAAGACCTAGAAATAATTCAATAAATAATAAAATGACGCAAGAAGAGAATTTGGTTTGGAACAAGATTAAAAATCTGTTCAGTGACAAAGACAAAACTTCTTCTAAAAATGCAATGCTATACACTGATAAAAACGAAGAGGTTGTATTTGCTGAGCTAAATGAAGGAGAAAAGCCGAAAGTTGGCGATGCTGCAACTATTAACGGTAAAAATGCGAGTGGTACAGTGAATATGGCTGATGGATCTGTTTACAGTTTCGAAGCTGGTAAAGTAACTGAGATAAAAGAAAAAGAAGGAATAATTGATTCTGTCACTTTGAATTCAATCAATGAGAAATTAGATGGCTTAATCGCTAAGAATACTGAGCTAGAAAATACAGTCTCTACACAGAATTTAACTATTGAAAACCTTCAAAGTAAACTAAATAAAGTATCTGATTTTGAAGAAACATTCAACAAGCTTAAGAACCTGGTTGGACAAAGTGGAGTCGGAGTAGAAAACGAGCCGAAGGTAACAGAACAACCTGCTGTATCTAAAGTAAACAGATTCGAAAATTTTAAACTAAAAAACAAAAACTAAATGGCATTAGCATACGATTTTAATATTCAAGATTTAATTGATGCAGGTTGTGATCTAGCGCAAGCAAGACAACTGGACATCGATAATATGATTTTCCAGGAAACTGTTGAAACATCAGATTTTGCCTCAAAACACTATATTCAAACAGGAATTGAGCATAATACGCCAATTATTGGTTTTGAACAACCAAAAAACTGGGATTTTTTAAAGAAATCTCCAGATGCTGGCTGTACTTGGAATTCATGTACCTTATCAAGTGAACCGACAAAAAAAGTCTGGTCGCCACACAATTACGACTGTTCTTTAGAGTTCTGTTGGAATGATCCTCAGATTACTAGAAACTTTAGAGCCTTTTGGAAATTAAAGTGCCAATCCGATCCTGAAACTGAATTTGACAATGCATTTTACCAATTTGTAATTGCTCAAACAGCAAGGGCTGTAAATGATTCTTATTGGAGGATTGCGTATTTCGATTACAAGGACAATACGAATACTGATTTTGCTGGTATTGATAACATATTCTTAAAGCTTTTAGGAATTCTTACAGATCCAATTTTAGCGGCACAACAAAGAGTAACTATTACTCAAAATACAGGAGCAGATATTGCTGCACAAATGGCACTTCCAGCGGATGCGGGCTATCAGTATTTGAAGAAAATGTACGATTTAATGATCGTAAACAGACCGTTTATGGCGACTAAACCAGGTTTGAAATTCAGAATGACTCAGGAATTAGCATTAAATTATCTTAACTGGCTTCAAAATACTAAAGAAGTAACATGTTGTTTTTCACCTACAGATGGAGTAACTGCATCTAAATATGCTTTGTCAAACCTCAATTACATGGGTATTCCTATTCAAATTGAACAGGAGTGGACTGAGTTAATTAAGCATATAGCTGGTTCTTCAGCAACAAAGTATGATAAACCTCACAGAGCCTTGTTGACCTATGATACTGAAATTTCAGTAGGTACATGCGATATGAACGCATTCAAACAAATGAAGCGAATTTATGATCCTGTTACAGAGAAGCTTCATATCAGAGTTAAAACGAACATTGACATTCAGGCAACGTTTGATAAAGATTTTATCCTAGCAATTTAAAAACAATACTATGGCAAATTGTGCAAAAATTATAAATAACTCCTTACATAATTGTGAGAACAAATCAACAGGGGGACTTGAACAAACAATAAAGCTTATCAATAGGGATGATATTCTATCAAATCTAGCTGATTTTACGATTCAACGTTCATTGGCTCCTGCTTGTCAGCATTCCATTACTGCGTATGCAGGTGATCCTGATACTTTAAAAGCGGTGACATTTGAAGGTATTCCATCAAAACAGCTTCTTTCTGCTTCATTTGCTTTGTCTATCGGTGATTATGCTGATTTATTTACCCATACAGTTAATTTATTTAGCCAAGGGATGACGATTGACACGGTATGTAACTTAAAAGCCCTAGCAGTAGGAGCTGAAGTTGTAGCAATTGTTCATCAAAGAGATAAAGGAGCGGATAATAAAGACGCCTTCTGGGTATACGGATTTGATAACGGATTAAAGATCGGAGAATTCACATGGAACTCTAATGAAAATAACGGTAATACAATCATTCCGCTTGCTTCAAGAGAACCGAATTTAGAAAAAGATCCGCCATTAAGATTGCTTCTAACGGATTATACAACTACAAAAGCATTCTTCGATTCCCTGGGAAACTAAATGGGGGCGGGGACACCCCCTTCTTCAATTATACTTTTGATTACCTATTAAGTTAGTCATGGAAAGATTAGAATTAATAAATAAAGGAGCGGATGCGGTAAGGAACACACCGCTCCTTTTTAATGCTTACAAACAATTTCTTTTAGAAGACTGGGGTGAGTTGCCACAAGGTTGTTTTGGATGCCAGTTCAACAATCATTTCAGTCAATGGAAGAATCAAGTATTGAACAAAAACATTACTCCTATGGAAAATAAAAATGTAACCAATAATAAGACATATGTACTTAAAGATAAAAGTACTTTAAAATACTTAAATGGTGATGTATGGTCTAATAACTCATCTGATGAAGACTGGATTAAATACATAAACTTAAAGCCACAGGCAAAAGATCTGTTTTATGTTCTTCCGGTTGCTGTCGAAAAAACAGATTCAGAATCAGAAATTGAACAGGACTTCAAAAAAAAAGAGCCGAGCGAATCGCCAGTGACAGACGTTGTTGTGGATGATACAAAAGTTGAAGAAACAAAACCAAGAAGAGGACGTAAAAAACAAGATTAATGGACCAAAAAGCCGAAAGTAATTTAGCAAAGTTCACAGCAAAATTTGTTGAGATATATAATCGAATCATTCCTCAGAAAAAGGAGATTGACTTTGATATATATCTTAATGATGTGGACAATCTTTATCCTGATAGGTTAGAGGCTATTGAACGTAATTCGGTAACGGCGATAAGCTGCTCAAATAAGTTAGGCAATTTCATTTTCGGGCAAGGCTTTGAAAAGAACTATGATGTTGAAATAAACACCCGGAACAATCAAAAAATAACCCTTAATAGATGCCTGTTAGATGTAACTAATTCTTTAAAGACCCATAAAGGTGTATATGTTCATTTGAACTATAATATTGAAGGGAAGGTCAATTATTTTGATGTTCTTGAATATAAAAAATGTAGAAAGGTAAAAGAAGATGACTATGGAAATGAAGGAGTTATTGTTTACAAAGACTGGTCTAAGCAAAAAAGAAATTTTAGCTTCTTCAATGAGAAGAAAAATAAAAGAAGTAAATGGTTTTATCCTTACAATCCTGAAAACATTAATTCGCAAAGGGAAAAAGACAGTCCTAAAGCAGATATTAAAACTCAAATAGTTAATTACAGAGGGCAGGTACTTTACTTTTCTATTGATGATCGAAATCAAATTTATGCTAATGGCTGGCTAAATGCCCAAGGCATGAATGATGCTGACTCAGAATTCAGAATGAGCCTTTATCATAACAACAATGTTAGACTTGGATTTATTGACAAGACAGTTCTTGTTACAAATGGACTTGATAAAGATTCTTCAGAAGAAGTTTTAAAAGATGTGCAGCAATGGCTAGGAACCGAAAATGCCGGAGGCGTTTATCATTATAATTCAGAAACGTTTGTTGAGAATATAGATAGTCTTTTGAAGGTAATTACGCTTCAATCATCTTATGATCCTAAAAAATTCAAGGAGTTAATATCTGATCTAAAAGACAATATCCGAAGCTGCTATTTGCAGATTCCTAAGATTCTGATCAATGATAATGAAGGTGGAATATTTGGTAGTTCTGGTGAAGCAATTAAAGAAGCTATGAAAGTTTACAACAAAGAAACGGCTTTCATAAGATTTGAGGTTGAAGATCTATTTAAAAAGATATTCGATAAACCGTTCAATATCATTCCTCTTGTAAAAGATGAAGAAATATTACCTAATGAATCAAGCAACACTGTGCCGGATGATAACATAACAAACACAAATGCAAATGATAACGTGCAGCCTGGAGGATAATTTAATCCAAAAATCAGATTTTGAATGTATTGGCCAAGTGGCTAAACATTGTAATTGGGAACAGTTATGTGTGTTTATTCGTGAGCAAACTAACCTTTGGCTAATTCCTAAAATTGGATACTGTTTGGTTAGCAAAATTGTTGCAAATCCAGAGAATGAATTGATAAAAAAAATATGGTGTGGCTCTGAATATAATTGCTCAGGAAAACTAATGATTCATTTCGGTTTAAAACGAGTTTTGATTCATGCAAGTTATGCAGCTTACATTTTCAGACATGGTTACATTGATACATCAGTTGGAGTTGTACAGAAGATAAATCAAGACAGTGTATCTGCTCCAATAAATGAACTTAAATCAATCATGAATGAACATTACCGTAATGCAGATATATATCTGGAGATGGTTAAAGATTATTTGTGTACGATTAAAAATGAAGACCTAATAAAAGACTGTATACAATTCGACTGTAAGAATTGCGGATGTGGATCGCAAAGTTTAAAAAAAGATATTCAAAACAGAAACCCTATCGGGAAAAATATAACAAAGTGGAATTATGGAGATTGATAAAAGACCGATACAAAACATGCCAAACAAAAAGTTTGGAGATAAACATTTTGCTTCTGAATTCAATACTGTAAAAAGTACAATTATTGATATTATTGATACAGTAAATGAGATACCAGGAATGATTGAATCTGATTTTAAGGGTATATTATCCCCATCAGATCCAACACCTACGCTTGATGGAACTTATAAGCCTTCAGTATCTTCTGCTGATCCAGGTACAAATTACCCTAATGCTGGAAATTTAAAGGCTAGAGATAGATATAGTACACTTTTCTATAAGAAAGGATCTGTTTGGACAAAATCAGAAGACAGACTTCCTGACATCTCGTTAAACAGTACATTCAAAACATTTATTAATCCATCCGTAGAGGTTGGGGCAATAGCATTGACAGGATCTCCAGGCGCTCCTACAGGCTCCACTACAAGGGGTAGAACTATTGCGTATTTAGATATTAACTACGCTTCACAACTGGAATTAATTGGAGATATGTTATTTCAGAACATTTTTTACTATGATATAAATAACGCCTATGTGGGCACGCAAGTAATTAACGGGAAAGTATTTGTTCCTACAATTCCTGGAACAGCTGTTAAATTTAAATTTTCATTGTACCATACAACAAATACTCAAACTGTAACTCAGTCAGAATTAGATGCATTAAAAATTAATTGTTATTCTGCGGTTGATACAACTATGAAAAGTGTTGTAGACAATTCTAACAATTCGGTTAAAGTAACTAATGATTATAATTCATTGATTATAAATTTAGGTGATGGTATTTTTAAAGAACTTGGCGGCATTGATGTTGGAACAGGTGGTGATTCTCCAAATAACATAAGAATACGTACTGAAAAAATATCTGTTTTAGATGGAGCACATTCTTTAACTCAGGATGCAGGGTATGTTATTTCTCGTGTTATTTATTATAAAGATGGAGTTTACACAGGGACTTATGGCACTTTACCAGATTTCACAATTAATACTGCAACTGTAAACCAAATTAGACTAGTTTGGTCAAAAACAAATGCAACTACGTTAATTACACAGGCAGAAGTGGACGCCTTTAAATATACGCTTCAAAACAAAACTGTAAGTAAGTTTGACCAACAACAGGCAATAATTAAGAAAAATGCCTCAAAAGTTGTTTCATGGTTTACAAATAAAAAAATGTCTAGTATTGGAGATTCCATCACTTATGGATTTATTCCTAGAAATTATACTGGCTATCCTGGCCAATTAGATAGCTATGCAAAACAAGCGGCAGCCTTGCTTGGGATGGTGTGGGAAAACAAAGGAATTTCAGCAAGTACACTAGGAGAGGTTACTGCGGGAGATACAGTTACACGTGATCCAATGGTTGACCGTTTCTCATCAATGGCATCTGATGCTAAAGTCGTGACTTTTATGGGAGGCACAAATGACTTAAGAAATATATCCAACCTTGGAATGATGACGGACAGAGTTAAAACAACGTATTATGGTGCATTGCATGTATTAATACAAGGGCTATTAAATAAATATGTCTATAGTCAGAATCTTACACTAGCAAAAGATATTTTAATAGTTGGATTAACTCCTATCAAAATATATCCTGATTCCACTTATAATAGTTTAAAAATGACAAATTATGTGGCGGCTATGAAAGAAGTTTGTGCATATTATTCAATACCATGCTTCGATGCTTATAATTTAAGCGGACTTAATCCATCCGAATTTAGGACATTACAAGGTACAGAAGTGGGGTATACGGATATGTATAATCCATTGATTACTGATGGGGTTCACCCTACAAAAGAAGGCGATGCTATATGGGCCAGAATTTTTGCAGGTTGGTTGAAAACTTTAGTTGCATAAACATAATTAATAAAAAGTTAAATGGCAAATCCAATAATAAATTTTATCGTTAGCAATTTAATTTCGATTCATTCCGGGCCTGCGGCAAGTAAAGTTTTTTCTGCTCTAAAATTGGCCGCTGTTCCGGCTGTTGGATTGTCCATTTCTGAAAGGGTAACAGGTTGGTATCTTGAGAGAGAAAGTTTCATAATAATCCTCGCATTTTCATTGATTGCTGATTTAATCTTAGGAGTCTGGAAACATTTGGAAAATCATAGTTTTTCATTTGAAAAAATGCTTTGGGGCTTTACAAAGAAGCTGGCATTTTCTATTGTATTTTATTTTTTCTCCGAAGCTTTTTTACAGATTTTACAGGATTCCGGGTATGAGTCTTTAGCAATAACAGGATTTTTAAGAATACTTCTTTTTGCATGGCCCGCCGGAAATGTAATGGTTAATATGGGAATTCTTACCGGGGGAAAATTCCCGCCATTGTTTGTTCTCAATAGGATAGCAAAATTCAATAAAACAGGCGATTTGAAAGAATTAAAAAATATCACCAATGAGACCGAAAATACTAATAATAATCCTGCTGAGTAGTTTTCTGCTCGGATGTAGGACAAAGCATAAAACGTCTTTCTATTCCAAGGAAGGCAAGACGGAAATTGAGCGTGTAAAGATGGATTCTGTAAAAGAGAAAACAGTTAAGGAGTATACAAAGAAAATAACCGATCAAACGGTTAAAAAGAAGCTGGAAGAATTTTCCGGGGATATTATCATTAAAGGTAAATCAGACACTCTGAATCCTTTGATCTTCCACAATGTAGTTTCCGGGGATACACTTCAAAGTATTTTAATTCGCGGAACCGCGGAATACTATATCAATAATCATTACCGGCAAGCGACCGAAGATAAAAAAGAAACATCAATCGAGGAAAAGACAAACATAATCCAGG
This sequence comes from Chryseobacterium sp., assembly GCA_030146295.1. Classification (GTDB taxonomy): domain Bacteria; phylum Bacteroidota; class Bacteroidia; order Flavobacteriales; family Weeksellaceae; genus Chryseobacterium. The sequence continues at coordinate 6,839 of JASLCD010000190.1, read as the reverse complement.
ACCTAGCGAAAACAGCCGTTTCAAAAGAAACCATCAAGGCTGTTGCTGCAGAAGTTGAAAAGAAAACAAAGGAAATAAAAACCAAAGGCTTTCAGGCGGGAATGTGGGTTGTATTTGCTATCCTGGGAATAGTCTTAATCGTAATATTTTTTAGAAAATGAAAACATCACAAAAAGGGATTGACCTAATAAAAGAATTTGAAAGTCTTCACGATGGAGATTTGAGACGACCGGGGCTTCAGCCAAAGATGGATCCAGTAGGAATATGGACGGAAGGATACGGTCGCGCAATGAGAGATGATAAAGGAAACTTTTTAAAAGGATCTGGGAATAAAGCTGTTGCTGAAAAAAGAGCTACAATTCATACGGATAAAGACGCAGAAGATGCTTTGAAACAAGATCTAAAAATTTACGAAAGAATTGTTATTTCAAAATTAAGAGTTCCAGTTAATCAAAATCAGTTTGATGCTTTGGTTTCTCATGCTTACAATACCGGGGGTTCCGATGGTTTATTTTCGTTAATCAACAAAAGGGCGGCAGATTCAGAAATACGAAATTGGTTTACCACGAAATACATTACCGCGGGAGGAAAAGTCTTGAACGGGTTGATCCGGAGAAGAAAAGCGGAGGCTGATTTGTTCTTTGTGAAATAGGAACAGTATTTGCATTATACAAAAAAGAGAGTCCCCGAATGACTCTCAAGTTCAAATGTTTGAGTTTCCTCTAGCTTACTGGAACCCACATTGGGAACGGTCTTCTATAATAGATTCTCTTGCCGTTTAGCAGACGGCTTTTTCTGAAAATAAGTACGTGTAGTACTCCACCTATCATTTTATATTCTCGCATGATATAAAAATTTATTGGAGGATTTAATTTACCTATCAAAAGGCAACCCCCGGCCTTTTTAAGGCTCTATCCAAAGGGATAAATAAAGTCCTCCTTATCGGGATAGGGAGGACTTGTTTTTTTGCTACTAGTGTAATTCACTTAATGTATTCATGGGCATAATTTCATACTTTCATTTTTTAAGGTTAGTTAGTTCATTTTTTTTTTCCGTTAAGGCTGAGTAATTTGAACTGTGAATCACATAAAAACTGCTAATTTTTATCTAATAACTTTAAAATTTTTATCCTGCGAGATAATAATGATGTCGCAAATATACAAAATTAGCTTTAACTAAAATTACGGGATCCCGTAAAATGTTATAAACTAACTTTTTATATAACTAATCCCCACTGTTAGGTGGGGAATTTTATTATAGTATAATTATGTAACCTGGAAATTTAGTAGGTGTAGATATTGTAACTATATGTGTAACTACAGTAACAGTGGAAACTAAAATAGCCGCACCTTCGTGGTATTGGTATACTTGAACCAAAGGCTTTTTGTTATCCCCTAAAGGGAATTCAATAATGAATGTTTGATTAATAGGTTCCCATTGTTCAGATGTAAATTCGTGTGTCATAATTATTATTTTTAATTGTTAAGCCGCCAATATACAAAGAATTCAAAATCAGACATTACGGTTTCCCGTAGAGTTATGACTACAGTCTATCCGTATATTTACGGGGTGCCTAAAAACACAAGTACATGTCAATTTTTATCCTCCTTTTTTGGGGGATTTTTTATATTTGTATGCTTGAATCATTCAATTTTCTACTGTTTTTACAGAAGGGCCTCCTCCGGGAGGTTTTTTATTTGGCGGGATTATCTTTTTTATAGGCTTCGATATTCTTTATGAGCTTATCCAGAACTTCTACGGCGTTTTTGGTGTCTTCTTCGGTTATTCTTTGTGTACCTGTCTTTTGCTTAACCTCTCTCAATTTTGCTGAAAGAGTCTGAGGTGCATATTTATCATTAGGGAACATTGCTTTCGCAATCTGTGCCTGATTCAATATTGGATTTCCGTCTATAAGCTCTTTCAAATTCATTTAACAAAAGTACGATAAAAAAATATTATATAAATATAGTATATTTTATTTTTTAATATACTATAAATGTAGTATATTTGTAAAAGAAACATACACAAAATAGTCATGACAAAAGAATTTAAGCTAATCCAAATATTTAGATTGCAAAACAGGGGAACAGGTGCTTCTGTTGAAATTGCCCCAGATGAAAAGCAAGATGTTTTAAAGATTAACATGTCTGACGAGTCTAAAGAATCACTATGGGCGTTTTGTAAGGATGACTGGAAAACTGATAAAGTTGCAACTGTAGATTTCTTTGGTTTTGCACGTGATGGTAAAACACTTATTAATCCTGTGATTACGCATATTAAATACAAATAACTTACTCCATGAAACTAATATCAATGACAGATTTCGTTCTGCAAGAAAAAGAACAGTTAAAGGAGAAATTAATTTCTGGACCTTATGACAGAACTGATCTACCAAGGTCTTACGATAGAATTTCCAATTACGCTGAATTCCTAAAACAGCCATTGGCACTGGGAATGCTTATTCCTGAAAATGAAAGTGGCGATGTTTTGAAGGAACCGATTGAGAAAGATTTCTACTATCATGATAGTACGTTGAATCACGTAGACTTTTCAGCCGAAGTAGAGCGTTTCACAATAGCCAAAGAAAAGGTTTTATTTAAAGGAATATTAAAGATTAATAAAGAGCCATACAAGTCTACCAAAAGACATATAATTGATCTGGTATCGGGTGAAAAATTTATGAGAATTTACACTGAACTCACTTACTGGACTGGAGAAGTAGATAAGCAGTATTTTGGTGGTAAAAACTTAAAAGTTGAGGATTTAATAAAATTCGATTTAATACTAACCCCTTCCGCTTTAGAGGCTATAGGAATAAAACAAGAATAAAACCAATAAATATGCATACAAAATTTAAATTAATTTGATTATCAAAGGGTAATCAAAAAATCACTTTCGAAACAGAAGGAGATAAGGAAATATTCTGGGCTCACGAAAGCCATTTATCAAACGATCAGTATTCTGCATTATTTGATTTAGCAAAAAATACGGATGGTGTTTGGGAAGGAAATAATTATTGTGTTATTGAGCATGATGATGAAGAGCTTTACAGTGATGAAGTTCCTAAAAATCCCAAAGTAATTAAAGTATTTATGGATATTTAACCCCACGGAGTAGTCTCCACATAATATAAGAATATGAAAGAAATTCTCCCTAAATATATATCGCGTATTAGTAAATCAGGTAAATACCAAGTAAAGCTGAGATCTAAAAAATACGGTACCCAAAAGTATGTAGGACAGTTTAACACAATAAATGAAGCGGTTTTAGCTAGAGATAAATTTATTGTGGATAATTATCATGATTTTACAGCGGGCATTTTGCCTAGAGGTATTACAAGAATAAACGGTAAATACTCAGCTTCATTTACCTTCAAAAATAAAGATGAATTTATAGGCAATTTTATTTCTTTGTCTGATGCAGTAGAAGCAAGAAATAAGTTCATAGACTCACTTAAATAAACTCATTAATTTGAGTTTCCATGTTATTAGTTTTTATCCTCAGATAGATCTGGGGATTTTTCTTTTTGTACCTTGGTGTAAAAATCAACAATGGAAATTGAAGGCACGGTTTTGAAAGTAAGGAAGCGTTATACAAGAATCAGGCTTGCTGACGGCACTAAATTAGACCTAATGTATCGAAAAAGTGATAATTACATTGTTTCTGAATTAAAAAAAGGCGATTGGCTTATAGCGGTCGTTCATGTCAAGAGATACAGACTTTGGCGAATGCGGGTTGTCGGGTATTATTTGCATGTCGTCAAACCTTGATCATTCCTACAAAATTTAAATTTGCTACAATTTGTATCATTTGTTATTTTGAAATTGATTCAATTTGTATCAATTTTGATGAATGGAAATTTCGGGAACAATCAAATCAAAACACGTAAATCATGTACGGCTTGTTACCGCTGATAAAAAGCAGGAACTAGATATTTTCTACACAGAAAGTAAAAAGTTTGATATTGAAGAACTGGTTGAAAATGAGTTTGTGTTATTTAAAGTGACATCTGAGTCTGTAGATTATTATGGGCTTAAATTAGCGAAGTTCTGGCTTCTAAGTATTATTTCTCCAAAAAAGAAATTCGTTTACCAGGGCAAAAAGAAAAAGGGTGACAGCGAAAATAATGATCAAGGCTGGGCGGATAGGCATCTGTAATAATTTGCATAAAATTTGTACTTTAGGTTAAAAATATTAATCATGTGCAATAGAGTAGATAATGCCGGACTTTCGATTGAGGAAGTTTCAGCAGCATTGGCAGCCGAAATTGTTGAGAGTAATTACATCCTTAAGCCGGAGGTAAATGCATTCGACGTGCCTGCAATGCCTATCGTTTTAGACCACCACGGCCGGAAGATCACACACGGGACCTGGCGACTTTATAAAGAAGCCGATAAATCAAAGCCTGGGAAAGGTATAAATTTGACCGCGGAAAAAACTCACACATTTTACAGAAAGTTTGAGCACAACAGGGCGGTGGTTCCGGTTACCGGCTTCTATGATTGGATGCATGTTCAGAATCCAGGTAGAAAAACTCCAATCACAGTAAAGCACCGTGTTAACTGGAAGGATCAGGATCATTTTTATATTGCTGCATTTTATGACGTCTGGGATAATGGAGAAATAGGTTTTGGACTCGTTACTACCGTTGCAAATGAATTAATGAGCGTAGTTCATAATTCAAAACTTCGAATGCCGATTTGTATGGATGTTGGAACGGCAAATAGATTTCTAAATGATGATCCAATTGAAAGCTTCGAGTTCCCAGCCTATGATCCTGCGCTCGTTGCTGTCAACCTGGAACCGCAAAAAATGCCCAAACAAGATCCACCAACCCAAACCTCACTTTTTTGAATAATGGAAGATCACAAAAACATATTTCAGCTTCTGGCAAACTATATAGAAGAAGACCCAAATGATATGGTAAACTTTTATGATGATGCTATGAATTTGATACGAGGAGCTGCAGCAGATAAAAATATTGAGTTTGATGGCTATTTCCGGGAACGCTGGGAGATTTCTGCAGACACTATTTTTGAATTCGATGAAGAATATTTCGAAGACGAGGACCGCCGGGATCTTTATGTTTTTCTTTCGGCCTTAGTTGATGAAGATATTTTCAACTATTTACACTACGTATGGCACCATGTTTTTCACCAAGAATTAACAGAGGATATTGTTGAAAGGCGTATATTAGAGCTAAAAGAAAAAGGCGTTCAATTTTAAAAGCAATATAATGAGCGAAAAGATAATAAACGAAAAAGAACATCTATCCAAAATTGAAAAGCTTCTTATGAAAATAGATTCCGGACAAGGCGCTCCATTAGAAATTACGAAATCGATTACTGAAATGGTCAAATTACAGACTGAAATACAAGATAATAAATCAGAATTTCGCAGGAGAGTTATTGAATTAGTTCCAGATGATTCACGACATGAAATTTATAAAATCACCCAATCTTTACCAATTGAACATCAAGAGGAATATATTTTGTTGCTTTCTGATGGACTATCATATGATGCAGCTTATGATAAAATAAAAATCAAATATAATTTTTAAAAGAAAAAGGCGTATCATTTTAGATACGCCTTTATTATTATTTAAAATTAGGCATCATGCTTCTAGCTTTCTCAAATTCTTTTTCCTGATGTTTGGTTGCGTAAATTTCTGTTATTTTTTCAGATGAATGGCCAAAAACCTCTTTTATTGTTTTTAAACTCATGCCATTTTCTTCTTTGTCATTAGCACCCTTATGTTTAAACCAATACATTTTTTTATTTATTTTCAGTATGTCATGAGCATTTTGCGTCCACATTCTTTGCATTGAACTCTTTGAAATTGGATAAGGCGCAGTGATGAATTTTTTATCAATACTTTTGCTGTGTGGGGCTGCTACTCCAAAAAGGTAATTTTCAGGAATGCTTAAGTCGAACTTTAATAATTCTTCTTTCAAGGAATGAGATATAGGAACCCTACGTCCTTTTGTTTTACTTGCTTCTCTAGGAAGAGTAATGACTTTTTTATCAAGATTTATCATTGAACATTGTATTCTTCTTATTTCTGCAGGTCTAATTCCCGACTCATAAATCATTCTTAAGAATACATTGAAATTAGGGCAAATTTTATTGTAATGCTCAATAATTAACTTTTGCTCTTCGTCAGTTATAAGGTCAATTTCCCTTGGTTCTTCATTTTCTAAATACTCCAATCCCCTTGCTGGATTTATCTTTACAATAAATTCCTTTTTCAATACTGTGAAAACAGAACGTAGGACATTTGAAACCTTGTTATACCTCAAATTAGGCCATCCATATTTAGAAACCGCAGCGTCTAAAAGTAGTTTAATATGATATGACTCAAAAGCTTTTATGTCGTGGTCATCCCAGTCTAATTGTTTTAATACTGGCTTAAGCAATCTATAAACTAGATAGTAATCATCATATGTTACCTTTGCTAATTTAGTCTTAAGAATTTTGAACGCATGGTCAAATGCTTCAATTATATTATAATTATTATCCTCGGGTTGAGGGAGAGTTTTCTTCTTTACTGGAATCCAGCCCCTTTTTAATCGATCATCTACAACTGAAGCCAAGGCTAAGCCATATACTTCTCTTTCTTTATGATCTTCAATTTTGTTTATGTCTTCTCTAACCTTTATTGGGTTACCTCCATTAAATCTAAACCAAACATACCAGTCGTTACCCGATGATTTCAATTTTGGTTTTGTCCATTTGTTTTTCATAAGCTACTATATTATTTTGTGCCGTTTTGTGCCTTTGGCATACAGTAAAGTTACGAAAACGCTTCTATAAAAGGGCTATAGGATAAAAGAATCTGC
>JASLCD010000171.1 GCA_030146295.1 Chryseobacterium sp. | reverse complement strand
AATTTAAGTTTCCTGAGGGGCTCAAAAAAGATAAAAAATTATCTTAAAGTTTAAGAAATCCTTTTTTGTTTACCGGTTAGGTCCTCAATACTTATATTCATCAAATCAGCTGTTTGGTAATAAAGGTTAGTGTTATTCGGAAACAATAATGACAGCCGAGTATATATTCAGACTATACCATTAGAGTTTTTGTTATAAAAAAGAGTGTTAATTAAATAGTCATAATCTTTAAAAATTACTGTTTTTTGAAATATTGTGAGTATTTTTGAACCTAAAGTAAGTATAATTAATTATTGATTTTGACTTCTATGATTTTAATTGTTGATGACAACCAAAGTAATCTTTATTCACTTCAAAAATTACTTGAATCTAAAGATTTTCAGGTTGAAACGGCCGGCTCCGGCGAAGAGGCTCTTGGCAAGGCATTGAAAAATGACTATGCCTTGATTATTTTAGATGTTCAAATGCCTGATATGGATGGCTTTGAAGTAGCAGAAACGCTTGCAGGCTACAGTAAAACGAAAGATGTTCCTATTATATTTTTATCCGCCGTTAATACCGATAAAAAATTCATTACCCAGGGTTACGCTTCTGGTGGTAAAGACTATGTAACAAAGCCCGTAGATCCTGAAATCCTTTTGCTTAAGGTGAAAACATTCTATAGTCTCCAGGAACAGAATATTGCAATGAAAAAAACACAGCAGAATCTGGAACTGGAAGTGAAAGGAAGAAGGGAATCGCAGGTGACCATGAAATCCCAGATCGATCATTTTCATCTCATGCTGGAGTCTCTTCCTCAGATTGCATTTACCCTTAATGAAGATGGTATTGTTGATTTTGTTAACGGTAAATGGTATCAGTATTCTGACAATGAGCAGGATTTCCCTGAAACACATCCCGATGATCATAATATAAGCGAAGAACTGGAGAGATGCAGGAGAAAAGGAAAAGCCCTTGAATTGGAGATCAGAATAAAAAATGTTATTTCAGATCATTATAGGTATCATTTGCTTAGGGTCACCCCTGTATATGATGAAGACCGTATTAAAAACTGGGTGGGAACATTTACTGATATTGATGATCAGAAAAAAGTAGAAAAAGAAAAAGATGAATTCCTAAGTATTGCGAGTCATGAGTTAAAAACTCCTTTAACCAGTATTAAAGCCTATGTTCAGCTATTGGAAAGAAAACTGAAATTAGATAAAGAAAGTGCTGAAGCAGGATTTGTCACAAAAGTTCAGACACAGATTGAAAAACTCAATACTCTTATCACCGATCTTCTGGACGTATCGAAAATTGAAAATGGAAAACTGAAAATCAATAAAAAGCCCGTTAATCTGGAAAGCGTGATCAGCAACGCGATTGATACCATATTACAGACTCATGATGAGCAACAGGTAAAAATAGAACGCCACGGAACAAAACCTGATATTTTAATTCCTTTGGATGAGATCCGTATCGAACAGGTGCTGATTAATTTTCTGACCAATGCTGTCAAATATTCACCTCATAATAATCAGGTAATCGTTACTACCTTTGTAGATCATGAAGCTCAGGAAGTGAGAGTAAATGTTACTGATTTTGGGATTGGAATTCCCGATTTTAAGCAGGATGCGGTATTCAAGAAATTCTATCGTGTAGAAGAATCTTCACTGCAGTTTCAGGGGATGGGAATAGGACTGTTTATATGCTCTGAAATCATCAAACAGCACCACGGAAATGTTGGTGTTTCCAGTATCGTAGATGAAGGTTCTACGTTTTATTTTACCTTACCATTAAATTAATCTTCATGCCGAAAAAAATTATACGTAATCTCCAGGTTGGAATTGGTCTTTCACTTCTGATATTGATAGCCAGCTCTGTGGCGTCATATTGGAGTATTCAAAATCAAATGAATCACCGTGAGAGTCTTTCCAAAAGCAGGCGTTCTGTGACGGCTGTTAAAGACGTTCTGGTAGCTTTGCTCGATGCCGAAACAGGAAACAGAGGCTATCAGCTGACCGGAAGAGAAGATTTTCTTGAACCTTATAAACGCGGATTAAGAGAATATTCCAAAGCTTTAGTACTTGCAGAATCATTAGGAGGGCAGGATAAAAACCAGCAGGAAAGGCTTGACGGATTAAAAGTAGCAGTCGGCCAGGTGATGGATAATCTTAAAAATCTGGTGGAAAACAGGCGGAAGGGTGTTGTGATGACCCAACAGGAAATCGTTACCGGCAAAGCTTATATGGATGAATGCCGTAAAATCGTAAGAGATTTTGTGCAGTATGAAGAAAGTCAGGTAGAAATTAAAAATAAGGATTTAACACGCTCATCAGAAACAACAGTTTTATTTATTGTTTTTTCTGCACTGGCTGCGATAGTAGTGACTACATTTTTCTATTTTAAAATGCGTACCGACCTGATCAGAAGGGATGAACTGGAGAAAATGCTCAGAGATAAAGATCAGGAAATGACCCGCCGCGTCAGTGCCATCCAAAAAATAGCAAACAGAGTAGCCAATGGTGATTACAGTGAGAAAGCTGTGGATAACTCGGAGGATGATCTTGGTGATCTTGTAGAATCTCTGAACCATATGACCGAATCTCTGAAAACATCTTTTGATAAAATTAATAAGAGTGATTGGCGCCAGAAAGGACTTGCTCTGCTGAATGAATCCCTTGTCGGAAATAAATCAGTAAAAGAAGTTTCCAATAAAGCTTTAAGTCAGCTGATTGAATACGGAAACTGCATCAACGGTTCATTGTATCTTTTTGACGAAGGTATCCTGAAGCTCAACAACGCATTCGGGCTGGAAGGGAATATGAAAAAAGCGTTTGAGCAAGGAGAAGGAATGGTAGGACAGGCTTTTAAGAATGCTAAAACACAGGTATACAATAACCTTCATGAAGATGATTTTGTAGTAACCTTTGCCAGCAGTACCATTAAGATTTATGGCATCATTCTGATACCGGTTTTTGCGGACGGACATGCAATAGGAGTCCTTGAATTGGGATCTACCTCTAATTTTGATCAAGACAGAATCAGCTACTTTGAGGAATGCTGCGTGAATATTGGAATAGCCCTGAATGCAGCAAAAGGAAGAGAGAAAGAACAGCAGCTGCTGGAAGAAACTCAGGCACAGTCTGAAGAGCTGCAGGTGCAGCACTCAGAGCTTGAAAACCTGAATACTGAACTGGAGGCGCAAACGCAGAAGCTTCAAGCTTCAGAAGAAGAATTAAAAGTACAGCAGGAAGAACTGATGCAGGCCAATGCAGAGCTGGAGGAACGCTCACGATTACTGGAAGAAAAAAATCATTTGATTGCTGAGCGCAATAATGAGATTCAGAAGAAAGTAGAAGAGCTGGCACTCAGTACCAAATATAAGTCTGAATTTCTTGCCAACATGTCTCATGAATTGCGTACACCTCTTAATTCAATTCTTCTATTATCACGGTTAATGGCAGAAAATCCGGATGAGAACCTTAATGAAGACCAGGTAGAATCTGCAAGAGTTATTCAAAGCTCAGGAACCAGTTTATTAACATTAATAGATGAAATTCTTGACCTTGCAAAAATAGAATCAGGCAAAATGACCCTGGAATACCAGGAAGTTGTTGTTGAAGATATCATAAAAGATCTGAAAAGTCTTTTCAACCCGGTATTTCAGGAGAAAGCACTTCCTTTCAACATCGAAATTGATTCGGACGTACAGAATATTATTGAAAGTGATAGGCTTCGGATTGATCAGGTACTAAGAAACCTGCTGTCTAATGCTTTGAAGTTTACCACAAAAGGAAGCATTGATTTACACGTTAAAAAACACTCTGAAAAACCTGATTTTATTATATTTTCAGTTAAAGATACCGGTATCGGAATAGCAGAAGACAAACAGAAAATTATCTTTGAAGCATTCCAGCAGGCTGATGGATCTACAAAAAGAAAATTTGGAGGTACCGGCCTGGGACTTTCAATAAGCCGTGAAATTGCGAGGCTTTTAGGAGGCGAGCTGGCTTTGGAAAGCGCTGTGAATAAAGGGAGTGAATTCAGTTTTATCATTCCTGTACATCCTGTATCTGAGATTGTTCAGCCTGAAACCGATCAGGATCTGGTAGAAATCATCCGTGAAGATGTTGAGGAAATTCAGAATATTTTGGATGAAGGGGAAAGCAAACAGGCGAACATCTTAGAAATTCCTGAAGATGTTCCCGATGACCGGGATAATATTCAGGAAGGAGATAAAATTATTTTGATTATTGAGGATGATACCAATTTTGCAAAAGCTTTACTGAAGTATGCCCATTTACAAAATTATAAAGGTATTGTTGTGGTAAGAGGAGATTATGCTCTGTCAGCTGCCAGACAGTATCATCCACATGCGATCTTACTGGATGTTCAGCTTCCTGTAAAAGATGGATGGGAAGTGATGGACGAACTGAAGTCTGATTCCACTGTAAAAAATATTCCGGTACACATGATGTCTGCCCTGCATGTAAAAAAAGAAAGTCTTATGAAAGGAGCAGTGGACTTCATCAATAAGCCTGTTGCTCTGGATAAAATGACTGATGTATTCAGGAAAATTGAAGAAGCATTACAAAAAGGGCCTCAAAAGGTCTTAATTGTTGAAGAAAATGCCAAACATGCCAGTGCATTATCTTATTTCCTGAGTAATTTTAATATTTCATTATCAGTAGAACATAGTGTGGAGGATAGTGTAAAAGCACTCACTTCAGACCTTGTTGACTGTGTAATTCTGGATATCGGAAGCACAAAAGGGAATGATTATCATGTCATAGAATCAATCAAAACCTATGAGGGGCTTGAAAATCTACCGATTATTATTTTTACTGAACATCATTTATCAAAAGAAGAAGAACTCAAAATAAAGCAGTATGCGGATTCAATTGTTGTGAAAACAGCACATTCCTATCAGAGAATTTTAGACGAGGTAGGTTTATTCTTACATTTGGTGGAAGAAAAAAACAGTTCGGCTGAAAGTACCTCTGGCAGAATGCTCGGCTCTTTAACAGAAGTACTGAGTGGTAAAAAAGTACTCATTACTGATGATGATGTCCGCAATATTTTTTCCTTAACCAAAGCGCTGGAAAAATATAAAGTTGAAGTCATTGTAGCGATGGATGGAAAGCACGCTTTGGAACAAATTAACCACAATCCTGACATCGATGTTATTTTGATGGACATGATGATGCCGGAAATGGATGGCTATGAAACAATAAAGCAGATAAGAAAAATGCCGGCCTATAAAAGACTGCCTATTATAGCCGTAACTGCCAAATCAATGATTGGAGAACGTGAAAAATGTATAACAGCAGGAGCTTCAGACTATATCTCAAAACCAGTAGATATTGATCAGTTATTGTCGCTACTTCGCGTTTGGTTGTATGAAATTTAAACAGATAAAATTCTGATGAATAAGAAAGTCTTAATCGTGGATGATGACCCACGAAATATATTTGCATTGAAGCTAACCCTTAAAGCTCGAGGATATACCGTTGAATCCTGCGCAATGGCTCAGGATGCTTTAGAAATTCTGAAGTCCCATCCTGAGTTTTCTGTTGTTCTTATGGACATGATGATGCCTGGGATAGACGGATATGAAGCGGTAAGAATGATAAGAAATACACAGGAAATAAAACATGTGCCGGTAATCGCTGTTACTGCACAGGCAATGGCTGAAGACCGCCAGAAATGTCTGGAAGCAGGAGCTGATGATTACATATCAAAACCCATTGATGTGGATCTGTTAATGACGGCAATAGAAAAACTTTCATAGATGCTGGAACCAAGTATCATAAAAGATGAAGAAATAGAATATCTTATTAGAGATGTTTATGAGAGGTATGGCTATGATTTTTCCGGCTATAGCAGAGCTTCATTTAAAAGAAGAGTTAACCGTATATGTCTTTTAGACAGGTTTACCAGTTTTGCAGAGCTCAGATACACCGTTATGAATGATACTGAATACTTAAAACGTTTTGTAGAAGAAGTTACAGTAAATGTTACGGAAATGTTCAGAGATCCTGCTTTTTTCAAAACACTGCGGGATCATATACTGCCTCAGTTAGGTACTTACCCGCTAATCAGGGTATGGATTGCAGGATGTTCAACGGGAGAAGAAGCATATTCTATAGCCATTCTGCTGAAAGAAGCCGGCCTTTACAGTAAATGTCTGATTTATGGCACCGATTTGAATCCCGCTGTTCTTGAAACTGCCAGAGCTGGTATTTTCCCTTTACAGCAGATGAAACTGTATTCGGAAAACTACATGCTGTCAGGCGGGTTAAAAGACTTTTCGGATTATTATACAGCCAATTATGATAGCGTAAAATTTGACAAAAGCTTACAGGAAAAATTGATTTTATCAACCCATAACCTTGTTTCAGACAGTTCTTTTAATAGTTTTCAGCTCATCGTGTGCAGGAATGTCTTAATTTATTTTGACAGAGAACTTCAGGAAAGGGTATTCAGGCTTTTTGATGATAGTCTGGAGAATTTAGGTTTTCTTGCATTGGGAGCGAAAGAAACTCTTCGGTTTTCTGCTATTGACAAAAACTATCATCAGGTTGAAGATCAGAAAATCTGGAAAAAAATTGATCACCATTCATAATTACTGGAATGAATTCACAAACCAATATAGAATTAATTGTTATCGGAGGATCAGCAGGAAGTTTACAGGTCATTATAGAAATGATTAAAAAACTGGATCATACGATCCCTGTTCCTATCGTACTTGTGATCCATCGTAAGGCTCAATCCGGAGATATTCTGCGGACCTTACTGCAGCAGTTTACGAAAATACCGGTCATAGAAGTGGAAGATAAAACTGCGGTTGAAAAAAACACAATATATATTGTTCCTGCAGATTATCATTTGCTGTTTGAGAATACTCAGTGGATGTCATTAGACAGCTCCGAAAAAATGAACTATTCCCGCCCATCTATAGATGTTACTTTTAAATCTGCAGCAGAAATTTATAGACAAAATGTAATAGGTATCCTATTATCGGGAGCTAATGCTGACGGGGTAGAAGGGTTGAGCTATATTAAGAGGAATAATGGACAGGTCTGGATTCAGGATCCCAAAACAGCGGAGGTGGAATTTATGCCTAAGCATGCGATAGAAGCAATTGAATATGATTTAATTATCACACCCGCAAGCTTAGCGGATAATATAAAGCAATTATAATATTTAAGAATAGAATAATCTACATAATATGAGTAAAAAGAAGATTTTAATTTTTGATGATGAAGCGGCTATTTTAGAAGTCATCACCATCATATTTGAAGAAAACGGATATGATGTCAAAATTTCAGAGACCTCACACGACATCCTTGAGAAAGTGGCAGATTATCAGCCGGATGTTATTCTGATGGATAACTGGATTCCTAAAATAGGAGGGGTAGAAGCTACAAAACTTCTCAAAAGCACCGAAGAATTTAAACATATTCCGGTAATTTACGTTACAGCTAATAATGATATTGTTGCTTTAGCATCGGAAGCAAGAGCTGATGATTATGTTTCAAAACCTTTTAATCTCGATGATCTGGAAGAAATGGTAGCGAAACATTTAAAAGAACAGGTATAAAACCTTATTTACATTAAAAAAGAAGATCTCTCAAAGCCTTTGAGGGATCTTTTTATTTTTTCTCCAGTGCTGAATTCATCTGCCCCCTTGTTAAAGGACGGGTATTGATTTCATGAATGAGATAAGCCAATAAAAGATACAGGTCGGGATTGCCCATGACAGCATCAGAAAATGTTTTAACCAGAATTAATTTTCTGGAAACAATATTTTGTGCAGCAATATATTCATTGCTCACATCAATGTCTATCTCCAATTCTCTTTTTATGATTAAACTGAAGTACTTATCAATATAATTTTTATCTCTTACCAAATCTATTGGCTCGGTTTCTATATGATCCATATCGTTATTTTACTTCTTCTTATTTTTCAACAATTATTATACCGTATTGGATGTTTTATAGACCAGAATGGATGATCCTTTGGCATCAGTGGATGTACAAAGTACTCTGATGTTTACTGTTTCACAGTTTTTAACCCGGGATCTGAAGACCTCCAAAGATTTCGTGAAAAATCATAGAATGGTAAAGGAAATATGATCAATTGGTTCCCTTATTTTTTTTGCCCTTATTTAATAGGTATTCCAGTGTTTTATCAGTTCCATTGATTTTATCCTGTAAGGTCGGAGTTATAAGAACATCAGGAACTACAGAGACATAATTGCTCGTATTACAATCGGCTCCAAAACTCATGGATGAAGTACTGCGCATTTGAATTTTGCTGTTGGGAAGAGTAAACTGGAAAGCCTCACCAAAATCATTGGTGTATTCACCTGTTGGCTCACCTATGAGTTCCGCCAGTTTGTATTGTTTTGCCCCGTCAGCGACAAGATTGGCACTGGAAAAAGTAAATGGGCCCGTAAGCAGATATACTTTTCCTCTAAAAATGGTGTCATTCTTAAATTTATTATAGTCTGGTTTACAATCTCCTATTTCCCAAACAGTTCCATTTTCTTTTTTCAGATATTCACTTCCGTCATTATGATCCGCAATAAGTTTGTCTTTATACATCTGGCTTATTTTCCAGTGCTTACTGCCTTGTAAAGAATATTTCTTATCTGTAATATAGCTCAGCAGAAGGTCTCCGAGAATCGAATTTCCACCACTGTTATTCCTAAGATCAATAGCTAATTCCTTAATATTCTCTTTCCTTATTGTGGCAAAAGCCTCACTGAGAAAATGATCAAAATTGTCTATACTGCCCGACATACTTTTGAAATCCAGATAAGCCAGTTGATTATTAATAATTTTAAATTCATAAGGTTTTGCAGTTCCCGGCATGGATAAAGTAAGGAATTCCTTAAGTTTCATTCCTTCATTAATTGTTACATTATTTACCTGACCTTTGGAAGATTTATATTTTACTGAGAAGGGGGGGGCTATATTTTCCAGATACAGAAAGTAGCTGAAGAGTTTAAGGGCTATAATCTCTCTGAACTGGATGGTCCCTCCAATGCTTTTTTTCATTTTCTGAAATAATGGCTTAACATCTTTTCCATTAATTTGGGTTATTTCTGAACCTGGCGGAATCTGTCCTGTATTAACCGACGAATACAGTTGATCATGGTCAGAAATCAGGATCAGCGGGAAGAAAAGAGCTTTGGAAAAATCCTCTTTCATAAAAGATTGTGAAATAGACGGATTAGAATGGGCATCTTGTAAAAGAGCACTTACTTTATACATTACCAAAGTCATTTCTTTCAACGACAACTGATCCGGAAGGTGCTCTTTTATTTGATTGACTTCTGACTGATACTTTTTTTGAGAAATAAATAAAAAGGGGTTATAATGAGAATCGAAAACGACTTTATTATAATGATCAATATCCTCTATGGCTTGCTGTCTGTTTATTGTATTCTGGCAAAAAAAGAATGAAATGGAGTGAAGAAAGACAATGATCAAAATTGTTTTATTTGCAATCATAATAAGATTAAAGATGTTATTTCCAAAAATACTAATTAATCAGATGCGTATAAAATAAATATTACCAATGAAACCACAGGTTATGATTGTACTCATAAAAGAAGGAGTGAATATTTCATACATTTGGGATAAGTTTTTCATTCATCAATAGTTTTAGCCTCCCAATGGGGGCTTTTTTATTTGTGAGAAATTTTTGAGTAAGATAATTCTCTTTTTTTAATAAAATATCAATGAAAGTCTTCGATATGGAAATGCAAACAGAAATTTATAGGTAATAGCAGTTATCGGATTCTGTTGGGTGACCTGTATGTATTTTTTTGATGGTTTCCATGAGCTTTGTGGCAGCAAATATTCCCATTTTGTAACCGTCGTTGATCTGATATTCATATGTTTCATCCAGATATTTCGGAAGAGTTCCTTCGCTTATAGCAATGACCTTTTTATTTGTGTTGTTAAGATTTCTTTTGATCAGTGAGCTGTGAAGGCCCATTAATGTTTCGTCACTCATCGCAAAAAAGCCATCAAATGAATGATCATCTAACAAAGTCTCCAGTTTCTGTTTTACAATATCAGCAGATTTACAGAATATAATTTCCAGTCGGATAGAAGGTGATTGGCTGATTTTGTTTTGGAATGACCTGAGCCTGCTTTGTGTGATTTCCAGATTTTCATCACCAAAAATAGCCAGTATACTTTTACAGCCCTGTTCAATCAGTTTTTCAGCACACTGCTCCGATGTCTTTATATTATCAAAAATTACCGATTGAAAACTCTGCTGAGAAACCGTTTTATCGAAAATAATAACCGGGATTTCCATTTCCTTCAGTTTTTTCAAATGTTCACCATCTTTGGTCTCTTTTGTTAATGAAATCAGGATTCCATCCACTCTGGAATTGATACAGGTTTCTATATGTTCCTTTTCAGTCTCATAGGAATCATTCGATGATAAGATAAAAAAGCGATATCCTTCTTTATTAAGGATGGATGAAATACCATTAATGATCGACGGTAAAAAGAACATGGAAATTTCCGGAACAATGAGACCAATTACCTTAGAAGAGTTTTTCCTGAAGCTGATGGCAAAATCATTCGGAACATAATTAAATGTTTCGGCAGCTTCTTTCACTTTGAGCTTAACAGAACTGCTGATATCAGGATGATCCTTTAATGCTCTGGAAACTGTTGAAGTACTAATGTTGAGCATCTTCGCAAGATCTTTTATGGTAGTTCTTTTCATTGTAAGAGTTCATGTCAATTATTGGGAGAAAATAAGAATAATTGTAGTAAAATATTTTGTTAATATTTGTTAAATAAATAACCGTTATTTGTTAAAGAAAAGTTAATTGAAGAAAAACTTATCAACCGCAACCGTTTGCGCAACCGTTTGAAATTAACATAGCGTTAATGCTCTGTTCAAAATCCCTTTTTGAGACCCTAAAAAAAATACTTTTGAGACATAACAAAAATTTAGAAATGCTATGGAAGCACAGTTGATAAAGAAATTGCTGATTTTAGGGACCATTAATATAGCCGCTTTTATGTTCTCTCAGGATACGGTTCATGATACCCTATCAGCCGGAAATAAGGTAATCGATGAAGTGGTTATTACAGGTAATTCCAACCCTAAATCTTCCATTAAGACAAGTACTTCAATTTCAACTCTGAAACAGGCTGATATCATCAATGCAGCACCGCGAACTACAGCTGAAATTTTCAGAACAATTCCGGGAATTCGCAGTGAATCTTCAGGAGGTGAAGGAAACTCGAATATTACAGTAAGAGGAGTTCCTGTTTCTGCAGGAGGATCAAGATATCTTCTGATTCAGGAAGATGGCCTTCCGGTAATGCAGTTTGGAGATATAGCCTTTGGAACGCAGGATCAGTTTACAAGATTTGATTCTTTTGTATCCAGAGTTGAAGCCCTGAGAGGAGGATCCGCATCTGTTTTTGCATCAAACTCTCCGGCAGGGATTATCAATTTCATTACGAAAACAGGTGAAAAAAAAGGAGGAAGTATTACCCAGCAGGTAGGTTTGAATTACAGTAACTTCAGAACAGATATCGACTATGGAACTCCTTTGGGAAAAGACTTTTATATTGGAGTAGGAGGCTTTTACAGAGGAGGGGACGGCCCCAGAAAAACAGGATATACCTCTAATAACGGAGGACAGTTTCGTTTATCTTTATTAAAGAAGTTCGAGAAAGGAAGCATCAGAATCTACGGAAAATATCTGGATGACCGCACCGCAGCTTATATGCCGATGCCTCTCGCGGTTTCAGGGTCAGATTCCAATCCTGATTATAGCTCTCTGAACAGTTATAATATTTTAACAGGAGCTCTTCAGTCTGCCAATTTTAAAAATGATATTACTTTTGGTGGGAATGGACAGATCCTGAAAAGCGATATCCGTGATGGAATGCATTCCGTATCCAAAACTGTAGGGCTGGAATTTAATTATGATCTGGGTGCCGGGTGGAAGCTGGACGCAAAGGCAAGATATGCCGCAAATGACGGACAGTTTTTAGCTCCTTTTCCGGCGGCTGTTGGAAGCAAATCCGAAATTCTGGAATCGGTTACCGGATACGGAAGTGCGGTGTACGCAGGAACAAATACTGCTGTAGACAGCGATAAAAAGTATATGAAAACAGTGTTATTCAATACCAAAGTGAATAATCTGAACAACTTTTTCAGCGCTGTGAACATCAGTAAAAAATGGAATAAAGTAAAACTCAATGCAGGGGTGTATAACAGTACCCAGAATATCAACTTATCCTGGAACTGGAATACTTATCTGATGGAAGTTTCCGATAATAATGCAAGGTTGGTAGATATTATCAGCAATACAGGAACTAAGATTACAGACAATGGGCTCCTTCATTATGGAGTTCCGGATTGGGGAGGTGTGAATAGAAATTACGACACCAAGTATTCCGTGATTGCTCCCCATGCTCAGGTGGAAATCAATCCTACAGCAAACTTAACCCTGGATTTTGGAGCGCGATATGATTTTGGAAATGTATCGGGAAGCTTTTCCGGAACAAAAAATACAACCCACGTCATAGATATGAATCAAAACGGAATTATTGAAACTCCCGAACTTTCTGTGGCGGTTGTAGACGGAACCGTTCCCGTTGATTATAGATATGGTATTTTCGGATACTCATTCGGAGCCAATTATGCCCTCAGTTCACATCATGCAGTTTTTGCAAGAATAAGCCAGGGAGGAAGTGCCTCTGCCGACAGAATTCTTTTTGCCGGATACAATTACACCAATAATGATGATCCAGCTTTAGACGCTGTAAAAGTAAATAAACTCAATCAGATTGAAGCAGGCTATAAAGTAAGAGGAGCCAATTATTTTCTGAATACGACGTTCTTTTATGCCAAAACGATCGAGGCCAATTATGAAGCAACCACACAGTTGAGAACAGAAAATAAATACCAGTCCTGGGGAATTGAGTTTGATGGATTCTATAAGATCAATAAGAACTTCGATATCAAAGCAGGTCTTACCTATACCCATGCCGAAATTAAAAATGCAATAGATCCCATGATAATTGGTAATATGCCAAGAAGAACTCCAAAGCTGATGTATTCATTCAATCCTAATGTCAATATAGAAAAGCTGAGCTTTGGTTTCTTTGCTGTAGGATCTACAAAAGCATTTACCCAGGATAGCAATAAGTTGATTATGCCAGGCTATATAATTATAAATCCCTACATTTCATATAGATTATTACGTAATCTGACACTCAATGTGAATGCTAATAATGTGTTTAATGCACTTGCTATCACCGAAGCGGAAGAAGGATCATTACAGGGAACCAATGGAATTATCAGAGCGAGAACACTGCCGGGAAGAACAATAGGAGCAAGTGTGAAGTTTGATTTCTAATTTTATAACAGATATCTTATTGAAAATCATTACGATTATTAAAACAACTTATTCAAGAATATGTTTATACAAAAAGCTTTACAGGTTATAGAACAGTCTGTTTCAGAACAGGGCATTCTCGCTTCCTGTATAAAAAAAGATAACTATGCCCGGGTATGGTCCAGAGACTCTATGATGACAGGAATTACAGGGATTTTAATCAAAAATCAAACAATTGTAGACGGCCTCGGGAAATCAGTAAAAACGCTTGCCAGACATCAGGCTGAAAATGGCCAGATCCCTTCCAATGTTGATGGTGAAAAAGTAAGTTACGGAACACTGGTAGGCAGAACAGATGCAACGGTTTGGTGGATCATCGGAGCTTGCGAATATATCATCTACACCAGGGACGAAGAGGTGAAAAAAGCTTTAAAAGAAAAAATAGATAAGGCATTTTCCTGCCTGAAAACCTGGGAGTTCAATCAGAGAGGATTACTGTACAGCCCGCTGGGGGGGAACTGGGCAGATGAATATGTCACTTCAGGTTATGTTTTATATGATAATGTACTCCGTTACTGGGCATACAAGAGTGCTGCACAGGTATATGAAGGTACAGCCCTGCAATCTCTTGCTGAGACAACAAAAAAACTGATAGAAAATAATTTTAGAAAGAGCAGTTGTACCACAGACCGGTATCATGAAACGGCTTATCGGAAAGCAAATGAAAAACCTTATTTCTGGGCATCGCTGAACGCAAATGGATATGATGAAAGATTTGATCTTGCTGGAAATGCCCTGGCTGTTTTTTTAGGCTTTGATTTGGATCTGGATGCTTTTACTCATTTTTTAGAAAAGTTAAACGTTGAGTTCGGGCATTGGATGCTGCCAGTATTTTATCCCATTATATTTCCAAAAGATCAGGACTGGAACCTGCTTGAAAACAACTACAGCTATCAGTTTAAAAATCAGCCTTATCATTTTCATAACGGAGGATCGTGGCCCATATACCTTGGTTGGCTTTGTCTGGGATTGAAAAAGAGAAAATATGATGAAATACCTCTGAAAATTCTAGCCGAATACGAAAAACTTCTCACCGGGAAAGGGGCAGATTTCAGAGAATACTATTCCACAGATCAGCTGATCCCCGCAGGAACTGAATTTCTTTGTTTTTCAGCTTGCGGTTACCTTATGATGAAAGCCTGATATAAAGATCAGGATTAGCGTACCATACAATTTATATATTTTTAAAACGGATTAAAAGATGATTGGAGATGTCATACATTTAGAGCAGAAACATTTGGAGACGGCTGAAAATATTTACCACATGATCGGGGAAAGATATCAGCAGCGGCAAAAATGGGCTATTGGAATTGGTGGGGAAAGTGGCAGCGGAAAATCAGTCACAGCCTTTGCTTTAAGCAAAATTTTAGAGAAAAACGGAATAAAAAGCCTGGTGATACAAATGGATGATTATTTTAAGCTTCCTCCCAAAAGCAACCATGAGAACCGGCAAAAGAATCTTGATAATGTCGGAGTTGATGAAGTACATCTGGATAAGATTAAGGATAACCTGCAGAAGTTTAAAAGACAGGAGCCTTTTATCACAAAGCCTTTGGTGTATTATGCTGAAAATTCCATAACAGAGGAAACTCTGGAAGTAGAAGACATTCAGGTGATTATTGTGGAAGGAACTTACGTACTGGATATTGATGACTTTGACTTAAACATCTTCATAGATCGTACTTATAAAGATACCTATGAAAATCGGATGAAAAGAAACCGTGATGAACAGAGTGATTTTATTGAAAAAGTATTGGAAATTGAACATACTATCATCCGCCGGTTCAAGGAAAAAGCTGATCTTTTGCTTGATAAGGAGTATTGCATTATAAAATCTAAGCTATGAATAAGAAAATAATACCCAAACTGAGTTTTTGGCAGATCTGGAATATGAATGTTGGGTTTTTCGGCATTCAGTATAGCTTTGGGCTGCAGCAGACTGCGGTGAATCCGCTGTATTCTTTTTTAGGAGCTCACGCAGATCAGCTGCCCATTCTCAATCTCGCTGGTCCTGTTACGGGATTGCTTATTCAGCCACTGATAGGCGCAATCAGCGATAAGACATGGAGCGTAAAATGGGGCCGCCGGAAACCCTTTTTCCTGATGGGAGCTGTATTGTGCAGTCTTGCATTATTTGTTTTTCCTTTCAGCTCTTCGATCTGGATGGCAGTCGGACTTCTCTGGATTTTGGATGCCGCCAATAATACAGCTATGGAACCTTACAGAGCTTTCATTGGAGATAAGCTCCCGGAAGAACAGCAGACTTTTGGCTTTCAGATGCAGAGCCTCTTTGTAGGAGGTGGAATTACTCTGGCGAATATTTCCCTTTTTATTTTTCAGAAATATTTCGGAGGAGACACAGCAGCAGGGGGAATTCCTGCATGGGTGTATTACTCATTTTTTCTCGGTTCTTTCTGTTCTATTGCTTCCGTATTGTGGTCTGTTTACAAAACACCGGAGATTCCCCCAACCGATGAAGAACTGATCCAGCTTAAAGCTGAAAAAGAAAACGATACGCTATTCACACCATTCATCGATATTTTTAAAGCCATTGCTGATATGCCCAAAATACTTTGGCAGCTGGCACTGGTCTACTTGTTCCAATGGTATGCGCTTTTCTGTTACTGGCAGTTTGTAACTCCGATGATCAAACGGACTCTCTATCATGTTTCGGAAGCAGATGAAGAAAAAGCAAACTTGCTTATAGGGCTCTCAAAAAACGGACCTGCAGTATCTCAACATGATCTGCTGTGGGCAAAAAATATACTGGCTATGGTAGAAAAAGCTGTCGGGCAGACAGGCCTGATGAATGGGTTTTATAATTTTATTACCCTGCTATCAGCTCTTCTTCTGATTCCTTTTGCATTGAAATATTCAGCCAAAAGTGTTTATGCATTTTGTCTGGTGATCACAGGAATATCTTTGCTGTCACTGCCGTTTATCACAGATGAATATATAATACTCTTACCAATGGCCCTCTTTGGAATCGGGTGGGCTGCAATGATGGGACTTCCTTATTCCATGGTATCACCTTCAATTCCTGCGAGCAAAAGAGGTGTTTATATGGGAGTGATCAATATGATGATTGTGATTCCCATGCTGATACAAACCCTGACTTTTGGAGCTTTTTATAAACATATACTGGGAAATACCCCTTCTGCAGCCATTATGACGGCAGGAGTCCTCTTTCTGCTGGCATCTTTTTCCGTACTGATGATGAAAGTAAAGAAGGTAGCAACAGATTAATTTTAAAAGTAATACGCGTTATTATTTATTCATCAAGCGAGCTGAATGTTAAATGAGCATAGAGGATATTTTCATTGTCTTCTCTGGTCCAGGTTCTTCCATTAATCATTCCAAAAGCCAGTTTATTGATTGAGTATAAATACTTTTCTATTTCCTGCCACTGGATTTCATCTGCATAAGATTCTATGTTGACCCAGTCACCGACTACCGGAAGCATTTCAAATTCAACTGCTGGAATGGTAATGTCAATTTCCTTTAAATCATCTGACAGAAAAACTACTTTCATAATATTACTATTTAATCCAAATATAATTAATTCAATGATCTTCCGGACTTCATTCCTATAGTATTTGAAAAAATAAATAAAAGCAGGTGGCTTTAATTCATAGTGTCGGGAATATTGCTATATTAACACCGAATTAAAATATTTGAACCATGAAAAATTTAAGAAAAATCTCAAGAGATCAATTAAAATCGGTAAAAGGTGGAGCAACTCCGGTTCCTCAATGTAAAATTGGATTTCACTATGAATGTTTATCAGTAGGTGTTTGCGATGATATGCAGGATCTGCATGATTGTTCATGTGAATGCGTTCCCAATAAAAAATAAATGATAAGCCCTCTGCAAAGAAGGAATTTATCGAGTAAAAAACAAAAACAGCCACAATTGAATTGTGGCTGCCTTTTTGAAATCAAATATCGACTATTATAAAGATCTGGAGCGGGCAATATTAATGAGGTATACAAGATGTGCATACATGCTTCGCTTTACAGACTCTACTTTTATATCTCCTGTAGTCTGGTTAATAGTGGTTACGATATCGGTATTACATTGGCCGGCAAAGTTACCACTTCCTAAATAGTTGACTAGGTTGGTACTTGGATAAGAAATTCTGGGATAATCAGGTGCTGTTTGATTGGCTACAGGTGCAGCAGCAGAAAACCCTTTATTATCAATATATCGGGCAGTCCAGGTTCCTAAAAACTGTCCGTTACTTGTATTGATTCCTTGTCCCACTACAATTTGGGTATCTACAGGATTACTGAATCCTGCACAAGATGTATAATGATTGATAGACACCGTACAGGAAGAGGCATTATCAATAGGTTGAAAGCATTTTCCCTCATAAATAGTCAGTCTTTGTTCAGTAGGCGACATAGAGGTGTTTAAGAGTGCTTTCGGGGCAAAAATTTCTTCAGGAGATATAAGTGTTAAAACCCCTTGTGCATCCGCTGCAACAATTTTTTTTTCAGCATTTGAAAGTCCTCTTACTCTTACCAGACCATTTACATCCAACGTTTGAGTAGGAGTGTCGGTATTAATCCCTACCTGTGCTTCTAAGCTCCCACAAAAAGCAATTGCTGCCAAAAAGAATGTTTTTGTTTTCATGTTATTTTTTGAAAAGGTTAAATTTTTCACTAAAATAGGAAATATATTTAAAATAGATATAGAAATCCCTTTAAATCTCATATAAACTAATTGTAAACAACTATTGAATAGATGAATGTCTGGTTTTGAGAATCTTCTTTTTCAAATAATTCAAAAAGGATACACCTAGTATTTGTTTGAAAAATATTTGTATTTTAGCCAAAATATGTTGTTTTTTAACAAACATATTGGGTGCTAATTAAAATTCAGATAATTTGAATGAAAAAATTAGTAGATTTGCACGGAACAAAAAAAATAATAAATATTAAGCACTATTCTCTGTGACGGAACTTTTAGAAGGTATGTACATTGAGAATAACAGGATTTTAGGTTATAAAACTACTGAAACTATGAAGAAACTTTTTTTACTTTTATTAACGGCGTTTTTATTTATCGGCTGCAGCTCTAATGATGATACCATCTATGATTATGTAGGAACATGGTCTGGTTCTTATGAAGGAAATGATAAAGGAGTTTGGAACTTCGTGGTAGATAAGAGTGGTAAAGTGGTAGGAACAATGCATTCCGATGTTAATAATGAAAACTATAGTATTACCGGAAATTTAAGTGAGACAGGAGATCTTAATGCAAGAGTAGGACTTCCTTCACAAGGAGATTTCAAAGGAACGTTAACTACGGAAAAGAAAGCAAACGGAAACTGGTCCAATTCCATTCCTACGCCTCCAAAATCGGGCACCTGGAAAGGAGAAAAGAAATAAAACAAGAAAGTCTGCAGAATCTACTGCAGACTTTTTTATTTAAACAAATCCCATATGGGTTATCTCGTCATGATCATCCTTCAGCACTATAAAATAAAGGAGAAGATCATTTTCTGAAAAATATTTTTTTAAAGGTATTTCCTGCTGCTGTTTCCAGCTGATTGTTTCTTCAGCATACGCGGTCCTGTAGTTTTCAGAATCCAATTGTATTGTGAAGAGTACAGCTTTGTCAGAAATATCTCCATCACTTTTATAGAGGGTCTGATCCTGAATTCTGATACACCCCGAAACATTATGGATCGTACCCAGCTGAAATTCTCTCAGAAGCTTTCTTCCTTCTTCAGTCTTTAATCCATTTTCAACCGTTCGTTTTCCCCTTTCTGAAACCACATCCTGGTCTTTGATCGCTGTCATAACCTTTGCAAATTTCTGGTAGAGGAGGGGATCACCTGCTTTTTTGATGTAGAGTTCCAGAGTATTCCTGATAATCTTTCCGATTTTGGAGCAGTGCCCGAATTCCGAACTGTTTTGCCGCACTTTCTCATACGACGGACTCTTTTTAAAAGCCGTTTTATTGAACCCGCTTTTTTTCCGAACCACATTCTTACCGTTCAGATTATAAAATACAAGGTCGCCTACAGCTCCCGTGATCTTGATGAGACTTTCATATGTTGCCATATTTTCAAAATAGAAACCAAATATACCAATAAATACCGGAAAATAAAATTTTAACATATATTTATAATATAGTTGTAGTATAGTTATATCATAATTGAAATATAAAATGTATATTTGTTGAAGAATTACTTAACCGAGTATAAATCAGATGAATATGGAATTGGGATTATTTGAAAAAAAAATAAGAATAAAGCAGTTGTCTGTTTTACTGATTGCATCTGCTTTTGTAGTGTCCTGCGGATCCTCTAAAAATGTTTCCGGAAGTAAAAAAACAAATACGAAAACGGTGGCGAAATCTGAGAATCTCAGAAAACTGGATTCAAAATTTGGTGGCAGCGTATCAAGATCAATCAATGATATACTGAAAGATGCTGAAAAATACATCGGAACCCCTTATAAATTTGGAGGAAATACCTCATCAGGATTTGACTGCTCCGGATTTACCGTAAAAGTATTTGAAGAAAATGATTTTAACCTTCCAAGAAGATCTTCTGATCAGGCTGAAGCCGGGAAAAATATTGATATCAAAGAAGTAAAACCCGGTGATCTTTTGTTTTTTGCAACAGCAGGAGGAAGCAGAGTCTCTCATGTAGGAATTGTTCATGATATTGGCCCTGACGGAGAAGTAAAGTTTATTCATGCCTCTACTTCAAAAGGAGTGATCATTTCTTCCCTGAACGAAAAATACTGGAATAAGGCCTACCTTCATGCTCAAAGAGTGCTGTAAAATGTCTTATTGAAATGATAGAGAATCGGACTTTTGCGTTCATTAAATCAGATAAAAAGCTGATTAAGCTTTTCTTTAGAGATATTCATGTCATTAAAGGACTCGGAAATTACGTAGAAGTTCATACCACAGACCATAAAAGATATATTTACTACAAAACACTTAAAGACATCATAGAAACCCTTCCGGACGAATTTATGCGCGTTCATAATTCATACATTGTCAATCTGACCCATATTGATTCTTTTGAAGACAACCATTTAATCTGTGGTGATGTGAAAATTACAGTCGCCAGAAGTTATAAAGAATGTCTGCAGACAGCGCTTGGTAAAATGATGCTTTAAAAAACACCACACATCAGAAAAACATCTCATTACATCATATTTCTGACAGTCTGCATAAATAAGTTTTCATTTTTGTTTTCATGTTTTAGTTTTACATAAAATTAAGACAATGAATAAAGGAACAGCACTAGATTACATTCAAAACCATACGGTTATCGGAATAAAAGCCGGACATCAAAGACCTGCGTTTCTCGAAATATGGATGATTGTGGTCCAAAACCGGATATTCGCAAGATCCTGGGGACTCGCAGAAAGAAGCTGGTACAATACCTTTTTAGAAAATTCTGCTGGAGAAATTGAATGCGGTGAAAGCATTTATTCTATAAAAGCCCTCATCCCGGATGATATCAATGATCTTACTGAAGAAATTAATCAGGCTTATCTGACAAAATATAACAGTGATCATAATATTCCATATTCAAAAGGAATCATTCAGGAAAAACATGTAGCAAAAACTATGGAGTTTATTATTTTGGATTGGAAACTCAATAGGAACGGGCTTTAGACCGTTCAATAAAAAGGAAGCAATCAACTGGCTTTAGCCAAAACTTATATAGCAATATTCTTTAACCACTTCGTCAAAAAACCTTTGAATTCCCGCCACTCCTCCAAGGAGAGGAATTCTTAGATTGCCAATTGAAAACATTCTGTGATTAAAGTAAACTTCTTTTCATTGCAATAGCATTGCATGCTGAAACTCCCGAGATTTGTCAAAAAACTTTTATCATGACAGATTTCATCAGATTCTTTATTCCCTTTTATTTCATTATTTTCTTTGTCGTTTCCTTTTTAGGAATCAGTTATAAAGTCGCCAGACAGATTGGTAAAAACCCGAATGTACTTCCTGAAGATGACTCAGCGTATGCGCTTGTAGGAGTATATTTCAAACTGATCCTTTTCTCGTTGTTGATCTATGTGATCCTTCTCTTATTCTTTCCTGAATCTATTTCTTCCGCTTATAAAATCAGTTTTCTGGAATATAATCCTGTTCAGTACACAGGATTTGTTTTAATGGTTCTTGCATTGATTTGGGTCTTTACAGCACAGCTGCAAATGAAAAATTCCTGGCGGATCGGGATCGACAATACAACAAAAACAGAATTGGTAACCCATGGATTATTCCGGTTTTCAAGAAATCCTATATTCCTCGGAATGACGATAAGCCTTGTTGGTTTTTTCCTTGCTGTACCAACTGTAATTGCTCTTGCTTTTCTTTTGATTGGCAACATTTTGATGCAGATTCAGATACGGCTAGAAGAAGAGTATTTGATGAAGGAACACGGACAAATTTACCTCGCCTATAAAAAGAGGGTCAAGCGTATGCTGAGCCTTTATTAAAAGCATAACGTTAAAAACCGTTTTGCTGAACTTTTTTGTATCTTTGACGGGTATAATTTTTCAAACTAATTTAAATAAGAAACATGTCGTTACAACAAACTATTGAAAATATCTGGGACAACAGAGATTTATTGCAGAATGAAG
>JASLCD010000142.1 GCA_030146295.1 Chryseobacterium sp. | reverse complement strand
TAGAGCAATGGATTGAAAATCCATGTGTCCCTGGTTCGATTCCTGGAGAAACCACTTGAAAACCTCTAATTCAGTTTAGAGGTTTTTTTGTTTTTTATCATCATCCTTTTCTCACGTCTATTCCATCCGGACCTATTGAAAAATGCCTGCTAAGACCTAATACACTTTTCTGTTTCGAATCTGTTTAAAATAAAAATTAATCAAAATAATGGGAATTAATTTTTTATTTGACGGGTAAAACTTAATTTAGTACAGTAAAACCAAATTACCAATCTACTATGAAAGTAAAATTATTAGGCAATACTTTTCTGGGTATTGCTTTGCTTGTTTTTCAGTCATGCGCACAAGCCACTATGGCTACAGAAGACACTGTTGCTGCACAGAAAAACACCTCAGCACTAAAGAACGCAGCATCCATTAGTGTTCCGGTTGCCGGAAACTCTTTTTTAACCGTAAAACCAACGGGAGCCAGTGAGGTGATCACCTCCACCAAATTAGGAAACTGGACCAACTCCAATACTGTTATCAGTACTTATTTCAGAGTGAGTAATACGGGAACATTAAACATTGGGTTAAAAGCTTCAGTTCCTTCGGGTACAAGTGTTGTAAAAGTAACGATAGGCGGTATATCCAAAAATGTTACTTTAACAGGATCGGCTTCTAAAGACTATACTGTTGGAGATTTTACTATTTCTACTCCTGGTTACGTAAAAGTTGATCTTCAGGGTGTCTCTAAAACCGGTGGATACTTTGCAGATCTTACAGACGTTACTTTCAGCGGGCCCGCCTCTACAGGAACCAATGTTTATAGTAATGATCCTTCTTACTATTATTGGGCACGCAGAGGGCCTTCCTGTCATCTGAACTACACAGTTCCTGCCACGGATAATGTGAGCTACTATTACAACGAAGTAACCGTTCCTGTTGGAGAAGATAAGATTGGTTCTTATTTTATGGCCAATGGCTTTAGTGCGGGCTATTTTGGAATGCAGGTTAATTCTGCCACAGAAAGAAGAATTCTATTCTCCGTCTGGAGCCCATTTGACACTGATGATCCCAATAATATTCCTCCTGACCACAAAATCCTTCTCAACAGATCCGGCACCGGAGTAACGGTCGGAGAATTCGGCAATGAAGGGTCTGGCGGACAAAGTTATTATAAATATAACTGGAGTGCAGGGCAAACTTATAAATTTCTATTAAAAGGTGAACCTGACGGCACCGGAAAAACGGATTTTACAGCCTGGTTTTTATCACCGGACGCTACAACATGGAAACTGATTGCCAGCTGGAAGAGACCTCAAACCAGTACTTATCTCAAAAGCTTCTATAGTTTCGTTGAAAATTTCAATCCTGAAAATGGATATCAGGGCAGAAAAGCAGAATTCAAAAACCAATGGGTAAGAACTTCAACCGGCAGCTGGCTTCCTGTGTCGGGTGCAAAGTTTACTGTAGATAATACTTATAATGCACAACAAAGAATAGATGCAATGGGAGGAACAAGCGTCAATGCTTTCTTTTTGCAAAACGGAGGATTCTTTAATACAACTGTTGCTCCCGGCTCGCAGTTTTCTGTTACCGCACCCACACAGGCACCGAACATCGATTTTTCTACGCTTCCTTAAAATTATAACTTAAAAATAAAAGCCAGTTACTTTATGAGGACTGGCTTTTTTATTATTCTGATTCATGTTCTGGAATTTCCCAATAATAAGAATATTTAAAATTTCCAACTTGTATTTTCCAGATATACATTAAAGCACTGTCTTTTCTGGCTGTGCTCTCAATATTATTTTTTAGGATGCTGTTTTCTCCATTCTGTTATATTCATAGGTTGATTATCCGGGCCGCATGTTCCATTGTACTCACATTCTTCTACGAAATATTCGTCGTAGTCTGCATTATCCCACCATTCTTTAAATTTTGGAAGATTAAAATGATTATTTTTCTGTAAGATATCTCTGGCGCTATCTCCCAAAAAGAAACGCAATCTACACATCATTTTTGTTCCATCATTATAAGAAGGGTTATATTTATATTGTTCGGCAAAGTAAGCCAGATTAGCCATTATTTTCACCTTCTCTGTTTCTGTTAAAACTTTTGATTCCGGATTTTCATTATTCTCCAGATATTCTAAATAGGATTTAATATTATCCAGAATAAATCTGCTTTCAGAAGAATTATTAAGAAGATACAGTTTTTGCAATACTTTAAAGGTATTGGCATGAAGCCTTACGCTTTCGTCACAGTCTTTTATCCAGAATAGTTTACCATAATCTGATGGATCTTTTTTATCAAATTTTGATCTTTCAACAATCCATCTCAATAAATCAGCATCTTGTGTATATCCAAATGTTTTTACTAAAGCATCCATAAAATACGAATCATTAAGAGTAAGCCATTTGTATTGAGCTTTATTATCATTAAACAGATAGAGATTACGGGCAATGAATGTTTGTAAATTCTTTTTTCTTTGTTCCTTCAGATTGGAAGTATCTTTCCACAAATATTTTTTAACTTCATTTCCGTTTGTATCTATATAGTTTTTTGAAGCCGAATTTTCTTCCTGAGCCGTTTCAGTATATGTTTTCTGATAATCAATAATTACAGGTAAAGGATAAAGATCAGTAATAAAATTTTGGTTTTTAACCACGAACATTCCATTATTCTCTGCATTATTCGGAGTGTAATTTAATCCCTTATCACATTTATCAATAAAGTTGATGTACAGAAATTTACTGGTTGAGTTTTTATCAATAACCCGGTTAAATATCTGCTTTATTCTGTTATTAAATTCTTCATTGCTGATGGTTTTATAACCGTTATCCAGAAGCAACCGGCCTAATATAGGAGCTGTTACTTCCAAATCTTTTTCAGAATACTGATATGGATTATCAAAAGAAGGTTTTCCGTATTCTAACTGTTTTTTTAGTACTGTATTAAAGCTTTGATCAAATTGTTTTATCAATGTATTTTCTATTTCAATTTGACCATATAACGATACTCCAATTATTAAAAATATTAATAGTAACTGAAATTTATTTTTCATCACGCTAAAATTTGTGTTCATGGAGTAACAAGATATATTTTTTGTATGTACAAATTTTTAATCCGGAGCACCTACACTATCAAATCCCTCTGCATAACTTACTACTTCTTTTAAATTTGGAAGATTATAATAATTGTTTATTTGCATTTCTTCTTTCAACTTAAGCCATTTAATTTTACTTCTTGAGTCATCTTCAAAATATGCTCCTAAAATATTCCATCTCGGATCCCAACCATCCTGATTTCTATGATGTTTTTTGAACAAAGAATCATAGGTATTAGCTATATAAGCTATCATTTTAATTTTTTCTTTTTCTGAATAATTATTGTATTCGTCAGTTTCTAATAGTTTTGAAGAAAATTCCATTAAACCAAACAAATCGCGAGGATTGGAACTTTTTTGATAAAAAGCAGCCATACTTTGTAATACTCCATCACGTACCTCTAATTCTTTGTCACAATTTTTGGCAAAAATAAGCTCTCCAATTTTGTACATATCCTTAGATTGAATATATTCATTAATAAGCATTTCATTAAACTTAGGTTCCCTATCATAACCAAAATTTTTAACCAATAACTTTACAAAGTTTTTATCATGAGTTACCAACCAAATGATATATGTTTTATTATCATTGAATAAATACATATTTCTGGCAATGATTCTTTGGACATTTACTTTTCTTTGTTCTTTTAAATCTGTAACATCTTTCCAATGCGGTATTTCAACATTCATTTGTGAACTTGATTTTCTAATAACTTTACTGGACTCAATGTCATTTAATTTGGGATATTCTTTTTGATAATCAAGAATTTCGGGCAGGTAATAAAAATCAGTGAAAAGTTTTCTTTGTTTGTCAATATATCCTCCTTCATAATCAACACTATTATTACTATAAGTAACAAAGTTTCTATCACATCTGTCAAAATAATTTACATATAAAAACGGATTACCTGAATTAGGGTCTACTATTCTTCCAAAAATACTTTTAATTTTATTACTAAATTCACTATCAGACAATTCCTTAAAACCATTAGATTGCAATATTTTTTTTGCGGTTTCAGCTGATACTTCAAGCTCTTCTATCTCAAATGGTATTTTAGTGAGCTCAGCACCTGCTTCATCAATTGATTTCCCTGCACCTTCCTGCAATTGTTTTTTTAGAACCTTTAGTATTATAGTATCATCATTCATACTTATTGTTTTTTGACTATTGTCAGAACTTCGCTTTTTTTCCTGGCAGCTTAAACTGCTCATTATTAATAGTGAATATATTGTTAATCTAATTTTACTTTTTATATTCATAGAAATTATATTTTATTATCTGGAACTTTCTTTAGTGTTTTCAGCATTAACATCATACTTTGGAAGTTCTTTATCTTTTACGGATATTGTATATTTTTTAGGCTTAGTAATAGCAACAATCGATTTACTTTCTTTGTCAACAGAGCCTAATATTATTTTTTGATATCCTGCTGTTTTTTCTCCATTCCCTTGATTTCCTCCCAAATATACATATCTTGTACCATCTAAATTTTCACCAGCAATTAATGCCACATGTGAATAATCAAAAACTATTAAAGCTCCAACAAAAGCATTACAATCTTCTCCATTTTCCCATGTACTTCCCTTCCAGCCAAAGGCCGCTGCACTTTTAGGAGTATTAATCCTTTTATAATCTTGAGTCTGATCAAAACACCAAGCTAAAAATGCACCACACCACGGATTGGTATAGTCGTAACCTAATCCAGCAGCAGAGGATACATCAAAATACTCAGTAATTTTTTCCTTTAAAGGACTATTCATTTCTCTTAATCCTTTATATTTTTCATATTCTTTCCATGCAGCCTGAAACCATGGAGCATCTCCTACCAAATTCAACCCTGCACCTTTGCCACATTCTCCTACTCTAAATACAGACTTCATAGAATCATTTACTTTAACCTCCCAGTTATCCAATTTACCTCCACGATACCAAATTTTACGATGTAGCCTTGAAGGGGTAAGTTTATTTAAAATATCAACAATAGAGTCAACAACAACATCATCTGTTAATTTACCTGTATCATCAGCTTTCAAATACATAGAATCTTTATACCAATCTGCCATTCCAGTTATTGCAGCTTCCTTAGGAGTATAGTCTCTATCTACCCCATCAGAAATCATAACTCCAGAGTCACTGGCTTTTTCATCTATTTTTTTCTGAATTTCTTTGTAATTACCTTTTCCTGTTATTTGCAACAATCCCCTACCTCTAAAATTCCAGGTATCATCAACAGATTCATTTCCCAGCCTTCCTCCATATGCTATTTCCGCAATTTTCTTTTCATTAGATTTATATCCGTTTTTTGAACTTCTACCATATTCATACGCCAGATCATTAGGTGGACTTTGTTTACCTAGTTCAGGATTTGCTCTAAAATTTTTAAAATGTTTTGGTAAATCTTCGGCTGCATAATCCAAACTTTCACCATGGAGACCTCCTTTTAAACTCGTTCCTGCTTCTTGTAATGACTGTGCGAAAAAATGAGCTTTTCTTGCGCAAGTATTTAATTCGAAAATATTTCTGTATTTGTTTAATGTTAATGCTAACTCTTGTAAATCTTCATTCTCTGCATTTTTATATACTTTTTTGAGAATATCAATTGTAATTTCAGCTTTACATCGCGGACAACCATTTTCGCCCTCTCTTTTCACCTCCGCCATTTCCACCACCACAGGCATCACATCATTATCAATAGCCTCTGGTGTTTCTTTCTGTGACACTTTCAGACATCCGCTTTCATAAAAAATATATTGTTTCCTCAACTCCAGCATTTCTTCTTTTGTAAAAGGAGTACTATCTTTTTTATAAGCTTTGATCCCCAGTTTTTCCATATCCTCCGTTCTTACCAGATCTGCAGGAAGTGTGCTATTAATGGTAAACTGGCTTTTTTCTATTTTCCAGACTTTCTTTTTAGGATCGGCAGGATCTTGTACTTGCCGGGAAACCTGTGCTATATAATAATCGAAATTTTTTGGCGGATTTTTCCATTCTTCTTTTGCGGTGAAGGAAACTTCCAGCAGTCCGTCTTTTCCGGTTTTTTCTTCGTTATAGCTTTGTTTGCTTTCGTGGGTATAGGTGATGTGATCTTTTTCGTTTAATCCTTCCTTAGGAATTTCCTTCAGCACATCAATTTTCAATACCTCTTCGGTCATATTCACGGTGTGTACCCAAAGTTTATGGGTCTTGCCATAGAAAGTCTGCATTCGTTGAATATCTTTGCCATCTTCTGTGGAAAACATGATTGACACAATTTTCTGTTCAGAAGTGATTATCAGTTCTTCATTGGAATCCAGAACTTCAAGATAGGTGGTGCTACTGTCTACAACGACCGGATGTGTCCCCTGAATGGTCATATTTCCAGGAAGAACAATATCTGCCGATGCACTTGCCTGAAGTTCTACAGTAAATACCAGTCGATAAGACGGGTTCGGATTCTCCGTTGTTTTTGGAATGGCAGCAGCCATTTTTTTCTTATAATCGTCATTAGTGGTAATAAGAAAAGATGCTTTACCTTCACTGTTAAGCGTGATGGTTTTTTCCTCCAGCATGTACTTGTCTTTCTCTTTATAGAAATCATCTCCTTCTCCTTTTACCCATATTTTTACTTTTAGGGCCTGATTCTGAAGACCGTCAATTTCAAGGAATCCATAAGTTTCTTCTCCAAATCCGGTTTCGGTACGTTTTACTCCGGTTCCATAGGCCCAAAGTGCTCTTTTTACCGTAGGTTCTGAAACTTTTACTTTCACTTCAATTTTCTTCCCATCGGTATAATCTCCGGTTAAACAGGCAGAAATAGTATATTCTCCGAGATCATTAAATGTAATTGTTCCGTCTCCGTTATTGGTTACTTTATCCGGAACTTCTATTTTTATGGCTTCATTACCAGCCAGTGCAGCAATTCTTGCCGTTGCTGTATATTTTATTTTGGTTCCTTTTGGAATATTGGCTGCCGGAAGGGTGAATTTATCAATTACATTTTTAATCACCTCAAAATTAAAACAGTCTGATCCCGAGAATCCGGGTTGTTTTCCTGCTCCAACCGGACTGGCATATGCTTCCAGTATATATTTACCAAAATACTGATCGCTGGCCAGTTTCGCATCATTATAAAGCAATTCAGCTACTTTTTTACTGATGATACTTGTTTTGAAGGAAGTTGAATTTTCAAATAAAGCCACTCTTCCCATTCCCTCTTTTTTAAGATACCAATATACAGAGGTACCGGAAGGCATATAATTGACATTAAATTTTGAAGCCTGTACTTTGATTGTATCACTGAACCGCACCAGGCCCGGCTCTCCTTTCACTCCCATTACTCCCAGACTGTTTTCTATTTTGACTTCTATAGACTGCGGTTTGGGGTCTGCAGGATCTGTAAATGCTTCTACCGTATATTTCCCTTCATTTTTAAAGGTTAGAAATATACGATCACCAATGCCTGTTACATCCACAAGGTGCGAAGAAGAGACTCCTGAATAACTGCTATAAAGTACTGTTGTCCCTTGCTTTACGGTCCATTGAACACTATTTACCGGCATAAAAAAACCCTTGTTGAGTATTTTTGCCTGATCGGCTGCACTGCTGAGTTTACGTTCTATGGATACAGGCAGAGGAATATTAATTAGGGTTGAAGATCCGGGACTGACAATTTTTTTAACAAAATCCTGAACTATTTCTACATTGATAGTGCATTTAGCATCCCCCGCTTTTTTGCCATAAGCTTCCAGTCTGTATTTCCCTTCTGCAAGAGTATCAAATATTTTACTCATAGATTGGCTGAAACTACTTCCCAATCCGATAAATGTTTTTATTTTATCTTTTGTACCCTCCCCTTTGAAAAGCGCCCAAATGATCTTTTTTTCATCGCCTTTGAATTGGGCTTTCAAATCCAGATTATCACCTCCAAATGGGTTTGCAATGGGAAACA
Source organism: Chryseobacterium sp. (assembly GCA_030146295.1). Classification (GTDB taxonomy): domain Bacteria; phylum Bacteroidota; class Bacteroidia; order Flavobacteriales; family Weeksellaceae; genus Chryseobacterium. The sequence goes on along the minus strand of JASLCD010000142.1, from coordinate 6,800 downwards.
GTGGGCCATTCATTCCTTTGATGTAGTAATAATTTCCGGTAAGTTTATCTTCCGGTATTGGTCTTGTCATCGAGATTGATGACACCGCTATGCTTGCTTCAGAAGCAGCTGATGAAGGCCATTGTGGTGAAGTATTGGCTACGGAAAACTCATCCGCTTCTTTTACTTCGATCTGTGAAACATTATTAGCCTGACCGGTCGTTGCAAAGGCAATAGTCCCCGGAACACCATATCCAGGGCAATTTCCGGTAGATGCATCCAACAGTATTTTCATACTCTTGTTGAATTCTACATTTTCATAATAGTCTTTATATTTAATGTTGCATTTTCCTTTACACGGATAAGTTTTCCCATCAGAGCCTTTGCAGTTTCCAAATCCGTTTCCGCCTCCAAAACTTTCAGCTTTGTCATCAAGGTAAGTTGCTACAGGTTTATTCTGTGCAAAATATTTGTTTTTGCCCAGCTTTTTTTTCTGGCTTTTCACTTCCATCGGAACAGCCGTTCCATTGGAATTATTGGTTACAGAGCTGCTGCAGTACGCAGTGGCGCCTTCTATAATGATGTATCCTTTATCCGCCATGTCATTTGTTCATAAAGATTAAGTCATTGTGATCGTTTCCCGGTATACTGTTTTTTCTCCATCTGACAATATAAAGTCAGCTTTCTTTTTGGAATACTGTTTTCTACGGGAGCTGTATTCCATTTCTATACTTAATTTCACCTGATATTGTCCCGCCTGATACAGGTATTTCTTGTCTAATTCTTTTTGTAGGATTTCCGGAACTTTGATTTCGGAAGTAAAAAAGGCATTAAAGCCATAGTCCCTCTGTTCTGCTCTGATAACTCCTGAGCATTCTACATCGCCAATTCCTTTGATATTCCAAACAATAGATTCAGAATTTTCACCTCCGTTATCTACATAATAAGGTGCGAATAACAGCAGATTCCAAAAGGGTTCTTTCAGTTTATTCTTATAAAAGCCGCCTTCATCTTCAAGTGCCGACAAGTATTGATTTCTGAAAACATCCACATTCTGATATTTTTCCTGAAGTACAGCTGTCTTGAGTTTCCAGTTTTCTATATCTTTCTGATGGTCTGCAGCTCCCAAAAAACTTCCTTTTTCATCCACTTTTATTTCCAGCGGATAAGAACTCTGTTCCAGGGTATACAGGATTTCCATAAATTTATTTTCAGAGGGAAAAGAAGAATCATCTACCTTTTCTATCAGCCAGTTTTTTGTATGATCTTCATTTTCTTTCTCCTGTAGGGTAATTCTATAAGATGAATAAAACCCTTTTGCTTCTCCAAACTGTATTTCAAGAGCATTCTCCACATGATAATCATGTTTTCCTAAAGCATATTTCTGAAAAGGTTTTACTCTTGTTTCTACCATACTGTTTTGTGATTACTTAACTGTTAAGAGCAAAATATTAAAAGTCTTTCCACTCTTTGTGCAGCTCATTGATTTTATTAATCATTACACTTATTATCCATCCAGAGGCCGCACCAATCAACAGATATATCAATGTTTTCAAACTAAAAACCGAATGGAAAATAAATCCCATCTTTATATGATCACTCAATGATGCAGCATCAGCATTATCAATCATTGAATCCGATGTCGAGAATAATATTCCTATAAATCCTCCTGCTATTATGATTCTTTTCTTCATATTTTTTTGGAATAAAATATTATTAAATCACGTTCTGATAAAAGAGTAAACATATTCTTTACCATCAGCGCATTCTTACGTCCCTTATTTTTCTATTTATCCGATGTCCCCTTATTCTTTTCTGATTTACTCATTGTAAAAACAATGAAACTTATCAATGTATTAATTATTAAAAAAATCAAAATAACTTTTCCAAAAAGCAGAATAATTTCCTCGTTGCTTAGGCAATCTGAATTATTATCTGTATTTGACGTAAAACATCCTAAAAACAAAGCAGATAGACAAACCCCAACAACCCCAACAATCAAAAAAAGAAAACATAAGACTGAACAAATATTTATTATCTGAGCAGTTACCTTATTTGTCAACTTCCGATCATTAAATTCAACATTAATAATCTGAATTGTTTATTTCTAAAATTTACTCCCAAAGTATGTTGTCTTTTAAATCAAGTTTGTTCCTAGTAATTCCCAAAAGTAATATTGATAAATTTTTCATACTCTAAATTTTACTGATACAAATAATATGGGACATTTTTATTCATCCAATATTACCCAATACTTAAATTGAATTCATTTCTGTTTTCTTTTAAATATCAGAATACTAATAACTGACAGAAAAATCATTATCAAAACAGAATATAACACTGTTGATAAAAATTCTCTGTCATACTTAGTACTATCAGGAATACCATCTCCATACAATTCATCATTTTTGTAAAAGGAATAGATGACATATGCCCTTATTAGAAAAACAACTCCTAGAGATATTATTATACCTATAGCTATTTTAGATTTATTATTTATTATTCCCATAAAATGCTTTTTGGATCGAAATCAGGAATTACTTTTTTATAATTACTTCGCTTAACAACTTTAACTATTATTTGAGCTTTATATTCAGTTTCTAATTTATGTATTTTATCAACTACATTTTGCCAAGGTCGATTTGATGTGTGCTTACTATATTCATTATTATTATGAGCTGCAAATGCAGATTTTATATCTGGTTTTATATCTTCTGGTTCAACAAAAGCAAAACATCCCAATGACCCTCCAAGCCAATGGATTCCGACTTCCTCTATCTTATAACTTGTTCCTGTAGGTATTCCTGTTGTAGGAGAAGAATATTGAACTTCTACTGGCCTTTTCATTGTTCGCCCTCTGGTATAGTGTCCTCCAATATGAATATTTACATTCGTAACCTCATCTATTTTATTTCTACTGTGAGTAATAGGTGTTTTATTATCCAATTTATAATTTGTATAAATTGGTTCCGCAGGTAAATTTGCTTTTCCTTCAAAAGAATGTAATTCAAAAGCATCTATTTTCATTAATCCTTTATATTGAGATGGAACAAAACTATGAGCAACTTTATAAGTATTTTGATTACTTTCTTTAGGTTCAAAGGCTCTGTTTATCATAAAATATTTCCCATCTTTCTCATCAATTTTTTGCCATCCATCCCTGGTAACACCAAAACTCCCATGTTCTACAACTTCATTTCCCTCATAGTATTTTATTGTTACACTATAAACATTAACAATACAAGCAGGAAACTTATCTTTTAACATAGTAGTTGTAAAGTCATCTGCTACATCAAACAATCTCATTATGGAATACCCAACTGATTTATCAGTAATTTCTAATTCTATATGTTTTGTAAATACTTCTGTACTTGCATTTTTATTTGGCGTTTTAAAAAAGGCATATACACGAACTCTCATTACCTGACTATTATCAGAAACAAAAAAAGAGATCTTCTCTTCTCCAGTTACTTGCATAGCATTAGAAATATTTCCATCATCATATTGTATCGCCCATTTAAGATTTTTCACTTCTGCTTTAGTAGGAGTTCTATTATATTGGGTTACTTTATAGAAATATTTTCTTTCTTTCTCTATAACCGTTACTTCTTTTGTACATGCAAAATCTTCATAGCATTTTACTTTTAAAACTCTCACTGGAAGAGTTTCTTTTTTCGCCTGGTATTCATCAAATTTCTTTCCTCCCTTTTTTCCATAAAAGGTATTTTCCTGAGGGGATTTAAAATCCAACGTCCCCTTGGAAGCATCTTTCATAATATGTTCAGCTTCCTTGTAGGATTTTCCAAAGACATTTCTTACGATATTTCCGCCTTCGCCTGCCATATTACTGCATTTTTACCTGTTTACCACTATTGATAAGCACTTCTTTGGCACTTTCAACATTAATAGCATCTTTTGTACTGATGTAAGAGCCGGCTTCCATATTTTCCATAATATTTTTGGCTCTGGAAGTTCTTCCGGCTTCTGCAGTTTCAATGATATTACTTGCTGTCAGGTTATAATCATCATTGGCTGTTTCGGTGATATCTTCTCCAGCCATAATATTTACATTTCTCTGTGCAGAGGCAATGATATTTTTACCCGCATTGATCTGTACATTTTCTCCGGCAGTGAAGGTGATATTTTTAGGAGCATTTACTACAATATTTCCTTTCCCATCCATTAAATAGGTGTTTCCACTCGGGTCTTCTATGAAAATACTTCCTTCCTGGTCATTAAAGATTACTTTATTACCACTTCTTGTCTGAATAGATTTAAGATGGTTATTGATACTTCCTCCCAATGCGACCTGTCCGTGGAACATCCCTCCCATTGCAAACGGAAAATCCGGATGATGGTATTCAAAGCCTATCATTACCTGATCTCCCACTTCCGGTATTGCAACAAAACCTCTGTTCTGAGTGATAACATCTGTACCTCCAGCATCCGGGCTCATCATTCTGATAAAATGGGTAGTATCGGGATTCTTCTGCCAGTCAAATCTCACCTGTATCCTTCCCTGATTAAGAGGATCTGTATTGGAAATAACGGTGGCAATCTGCGGTTCCGCTTTGGGTTCTATAAATTCAGGTTTTGGCATAAAGCCTGTTCCTTCAGCAATTGCTTCAAAGCTTCCTGTATAATACCCTCTGGCATTTACTTCATGTAATACTTCGGTAATCGTAAGCTTTGTAAAATAAGACGTCTGGCTGGTATCCGGTTTCCGCATTTCGATATCTGCAAGACATCCTGGATATAAAAATGGAACTGTTGTATTTCCTGAAACGGTAAATACTTCTACGGCGGCACTTCCAGCAGCACTTTTCTGAGAATCGCTCACGTCCATAAACATGTTGGCATTAATGGGAGCAGGTGATAGAGAGCGGGTTTTGAAGATCGTATTGTTCAGTTCATAAGCTTTGGACGGAATTTCTCCCAGATGTCTGATATTATTTTCCGAGCCTTCCATTTTTGTATGACTGCTGCTGTTGTATCCAAAAAACTCAGGATTGGTGTGTACCGCATTCAATTCTACCTGAACATCACTCGCATTGCTTCCATATACAAGGCGGATTGGTTTTTCAGAAGGCGGAAGTTTTCCGAAATGCAGTACTTCACCATCATAATAAAACTGTTCTCCGTAAGCTTCTGCTGTTCTTGCCAGATAATTGTAATGGGTTTCATTATATTGTGCACTATAATTGATATAGCTTTTATTCTGGGGATCTACTCTGAAATCAAATTTTTCTGATCCCAGTGCTTCTTTACAAATTTTATTGGCAATGATTCCGGTATTCACAGCCTGATCACCTCCAAAACTCTGGGTATGGGGAGCTGCATCCATGAGAATGGTAGGGCTTTGGCCTCTCAGCACTATATTTCCCAGACTCATTTTTTCCTGGCTGAATGCGGCTTTGGTGATCACTCCTACAAAAGTTCTTTCAGGGCTTTCACTTTCGTAATCTTTGTATTTGAAGACAATAGTGATTCTCTTTCCCAAAAACTGGCGTGCTTGTTCCAGAGTGTGGTTTTGAGCTTCTCCAAGAGAATCGTGGGCTAAAATAAGTTCAAAATTATGATGTCTTCTGGCACTTTGCTGCAGGCGCAAATGCTTGAAGTGCTTGATAATTTTGCCTTCAATCACAATATCCAGCTTTACCACACGGTTGATTCCAGGAATATGATTCTCCGAAATCTTATCAGAATTCGAGGCATTTTTATTCATAGTGATTAGGTGTTTTTTTCAGAACTTTTATTTTAAAAATAAACAGCTTTTCTATAAGGTTAAAAAAGGCAGAACAGCATCCTTTGAACCGGTGTGCCATTCTGCCTGATAGTTTAAATTCTGAATACTATTAAGAAGGCCACGCTCCGAAATAAGAAGAATTCCCCAGATCTATCTGTTCTGCACTTATCACAAAACTGATGTACATACTGTTATCATCTACAGCATCGAAATCTACTTCGTGCTGAATAACATAACCGTTTGTCCATTTCAATGTTGTTAAAGTTCCTTCCTCATGAGATTTATTGAAGGTTACCTCTCCTACTGTAGGCTTGTATTTCCCGTTCAATAAACTTTCAAGGATGTCTGATTTTTCAGTAGCTTCTACTGTAAGTTTGATCAGAGCATTGGAAGGATCTGATGCTACACGTCCCGATACATCCGTAGATCTTGATACACTGTAGTTAAGTTTTAATAACTTTTGTCCTTCACCGTTGTTGAATTTTAAAATTCCTCTTGAATTTCTTTCTGCCATGATTTGTAAATTTTAATGGTTAATATTTTGTGATTTTTGTTTTTCTATATCACCAAATATAGATGTATTTATAAAATGCAGATAAAATTTATTATTAAATTTAGAAAAGTGTAGTAATAGTACGACTAACAGTTGTTAGGTTTATTACATGCTACAAATCAGGTGTTTGACATTTATTTCTATTACAACTCTTATGATTTTATGGCTTGTTTAAAATCTTTTAAAACAGGAATACTCTTTTAAAAATTTATCTGATAAAACTAATTGTTTCCTCAATGGCAGAGTACGGTGATGGTTTTAGGACAGAAAATGAATTTTAGCCGTGAAAATACATTGAGATAAAATCGTAAATAAATAATAATATAAAAAAAATGAAAAAAAATAAAGAAGACCAAACTACTGATGAACAAAGCGTTGAAGCTAAAAACAAGCTCCACCAACACATTTCCTCAAAAAAATAAATCAAAAAACTTGCGTGGTATTATAAAATATTATACTTTTGCATCACTTTAAAACAACGAAGTAATAAACAAAAACATAAATGGTTTCTTAGCTCAGTTG
>JASLCD010000133.1 GCA_030146295.1 Chryseobacterium sp. | reverse complement strand
GATTTAGCAATGAATCACCCTGAAGCTTTCAAAGCTGTTGTAGATCAAGTAAAATAATGTAGAATAGATTTTGTTATCAATATAAGTCCCGGGTTTTCCCGGGATTTTTTTTGTTGTATACTTTTCAATTTTTCAGGATTTTCAAATCCAAATTCCGTTTCAGTTCCCTCCTGCTTCAATATAAATTGACTTATTATCAATAATATGGATCGATTCATATATCGAAACACTAAATTTTCAACATAAAATAACTAAAACTATAGAAAAATATAAACCGAAAACAACTCATTAAGCGAATAGCAGCCTAGTATAATAATAAACTGCATAAAAAGACTTATTATTATTAAAAAAACAAACAAAACTCTTAAAACAGATTTAATTACCAACAATAAATGATGATTTATTATTATATTTACAATCTTTAAAAGAAAGTATCAAAAATGAAAAAAACTGTAGTTTTTTTGCTGACTTCCATTGCACTGCAAAATATGGGTGCACAAAGTTTTATTCAGGCTTATAAAAACCGTGCTGATATGGTTACACAAGCCAATATCAGTACCAACCTTCAGGAATTTGCCGGGTTTGGAATAAAAAAAACAGGTACAGCCGCCAATAATAATGCGCTGGACTGGCTTAAAAACAAATATCTGTCTTATGGATATTCTGCCAATGATTTTTCTGAAGATGCTTTCACTTACGGAGGCAATCCGTCAAAAAACCTGATCATCACTAAAACAGGAACTTTATATCCCAACAAATATGTCATTATCTGTGGACACTATGATACTATTGTAGGACCCGGAGTAAGTGATAACGGCAGTGGAACTTCAATTATTCTTGAAGCAGCGAGAATTCTGAAAGATATTCCTACAGAGTATTCTATCAAGTTTATTCATTTTTCCGGGGAAGAACAAGGTTTGGTAGGAAGTAACCATTATGTAAACAATGTAGCTTATCAGGGAGGCACAAAGGTTCTGGATATAAAAGTGGTATTAAATATTGACCAGGTAGGAGGATTGATTGGAAATAACAACAATACGATCACTTGTGAAAGAGATACAGGAGGTGTATCTTCGAATAATACAGCTTCCGATCTTGTCACTCAGGAACTGATGAACTGTACTACCCTCTACTCTCCGCTTCAGACCCATCTTTCTTATGCCTACAGCTCAGATTATATGCCTTTTGAAGCTAAAGGATATACGATTACAGGATTCTATGAATATCTGAGAAGTGAGAACGAGCACACTGTAAATGATACTTTTGCCAATCTGGATCCTGTCTATGTTTTCAATGTAGGAAAAGCGGCAGTGGGTGCGTTACAGCATTTTGCCGTTGCCACAACATCCAATAATCTTTTGGGTACGCATGAAACCGCAGCACAGAAACCGGCAGAAGCAATCAGAATTTATCCTAATCCTGCGAAAGATCTTATAACGGTGGAGTTTCAACAAAAAGTAACGCAATTCAAAGTTGAGATAAATGACATGGCCGGAAATATGATTTTAAATGTTGAAAACGAGGAAAAAATAAACACATCCGGTCTTAAAAACGGAGTTTATATGGTTACAATTAAAACGGATAAAGGAAGTACCACAAAAAAAATAATCATTGCTAAATAATGTCAGTCCTGAAATACAGTGTAAGGTCAATTTTTATTAGTATTTCGTGTATTACAATCATAAAATGAAGAAAATCACTACTTTTTTACTGGCTTCCATTGCCATTCAGAGTCTTTCAGCTCAAAATTTCATTCAGGCTTATCAGGACAGAGCGAATATGGTAACCCAGACCAATATTACAACTTACCTTCAGGAGTTTGCCAACTTAGGAGTAAAAAAAACGGGTACTGCAGCAAACAATAACGCTCTGGAGTGGCTAAAAACCAAATATCTTTCCTATGGATATACTGCCAGCCAGATGGCAGAAGATCCTTTTACTTCAGGAAGTTATAATTCTAAGAATCTGGTGATAACAAAAACAGGAACAGTGTATCCTAATAAATATGTTATTATTTGCGGGCATTTCGACAGTATTACCGGTTTGGGAATTAATGATAACGGAAGCGGAACTTCTATTATTCTTGAAGCCGCCAGAATACTGAAGGATGTACCCACGGAATATTCTATAAAATTCATTCATTTTTCCGGAGAGGAACAGGACTTCTGGGAAGCACCCACTATGCTAATACGGTAGCATATCAGGGAAGTAACCGTGTTCTGGATATAAAACTCGTCTTTAATCTGGATCAGGTAGGCGGCGTGATGGGAAATAACAACAATACCGTTTACTGTGACCAGGATCTCGGAGGACTTACCTCCAACAATGCGGCTTCTGCTGTTGTAACTCAGGAGCTGAGAAACTGTACAGCACTTTACTCTCCTCTTCTTACCGCTGTAGACCCGGCTGAAGACACAGATTACATTCCTTTTGAGCAGAAAGGCGAAGTGATCACAGGATTTTTTGAAAGGATCAGAAGCACCTATCCACACACGGTAAATGATACTTTTGCCAATACAGATCCGGTATACATTTACAATATAGGAAAGGCGTCTGTAGGTGCACTTCAGCATTTCGCTGTTGCTACGGGTACATTGGGAACGCATGAATCTTCTATAAAAAACACCTTGGAAACAGTAAAAATCTATCCGAACCCCGTAAAGGATTTCATCAATATTGAACTTCCTGATTCCGGAGTCAAGAATTTCACTTTTGAAATTACCGACTTCCAGGGAAGATCTATATTCAAGAGAATCAATGAAACAAAAATCAATGCTTCCGGATTGGAGAATGGTGCTTATCTTGGGATTTTAAAAGCTGGAGATCAGACAGTCGTAAGGAAAGTGATGATTGAAAGATAGTCCGGATTACAATACAATATCATTACATTATAAAACCCTTTGCATAGTTTCAAAGGGTTTTTACTTTTCCTGCAATTACTGATAGTAAACATATGCGATACATTTATTTTCAACTATGAAATATATTAATAACATAGTAAATTTTTAATTTTATTTCAAAACATTAAACACTTCATTGTGATTTATTTATTACATTCGTGATACCAAAAATAATATCATATATGAAAAAATTCACAACATTTGTATGCACTGCAGTGATGATGCAGGGTATTTCAGCTCAAAGTTTTATTCAGGCCTATAAAAACAGGGCTGATATGGTTACGCAGGCCAACATTACTGCCAATCTACAGGACTTTAGTAATTTCGGCGTAAAAACTACTGGTTCGCAGGCTAATGTCAATACGATGAACTGGATAAAAAACAAGTATCTTTCTTACGGGTATACGGCCAGCCAGATAGAAGAAAGTCCATTTACTTTTGGAAGCACCAGTTCCAAAAACCTGATCATCACTAAAACAGGAACACTTTATCCCAACAAATATGTTATTATCTGCGGGCACTTTGATACCATTTATGGTCCCGGTGTGAATGATAACGGCAGCGGAACGTCTATTATTCTTGAAGCGGCAAGGATTCTGAGAAATGTTCCGACTGAATATTCTATAAAGTTCATTCACTTCTCCGGAGAAGAACAAGGACTGAGAGGAAGCACCCATTACGTGAATAATATAGTATATCAGGGAGGTGTCCGTAAGTTGGATATAAAACTGGTCTTCAATCTTGATCAGGTAGGCGGTGTGAAAGGAAATAATAACAATACGGTATATTGCGATGAAGATCAGGGAGGTCTTTCCAGTAATAATGCAGCTTCCGCAGCAGTAACGCAGCAGCTGAGAAACTGTACTGCACTCTACTCTCCTCTTCAGACGGCTGTAGACCCTGCGGCGGATACCGATTATATTCCTTTTGAACAGAAGGGCGAAGTGATTACCGGTTTTTTTGAAAGAATAAGAAGCTCCTATCCCCACTCTTCCAAGGATACTTTTGTGAACATGGATCCTGTTTATGTGTATAATATCGGAAAGGCAACTGTAGGAGCATTACAGCATTTTGCAACGGCTTCCACCGCATCAACTGTAGCCAAAAATGCTTTAGAAACGGTAAAGATCTATCCTAATCCTGCCAACAGCATTCTCAATATAGAACTCCCTGATTCTAAGGAAACTAATTTCAGTTTTGAAATCAGCAATTCACTAGGAAGAACGTTACTTAAAGTGAATAATGAAAGAAAGATCAATGTTTCAGGCCTTCAGAACGGAGTGTATATTGGTGTTTTGAAAGTAGGAGATCAGACTCTTGTCAGAAATATTATGATTGAAAGATAGAATATCATTTCAGATATAAAAAACAGAGCAGAAAGAGTTTTCTGCTCTGTTTTAATTCATAAAAACAGCTTCACAGTTCTTAAATCTGCTCACTTGTTTATTCTAACGGTTAGACTTTTCAATATTGATCTCATATTTTAACGCAAATTCTTTGATTTTAGAAACAACATCTTCTTCATTAATAAAACCATCTTTGATATCTGTCATTTATTTCTTTCCTGAAGGATCTCTTCAATTTCCTGCATAGAAAACCCCTTGGCTTTTAATAAAATCAAAAAGTGATACAGCAGATCTGCGGCTTCATTTTTAAAAAGGTCGTCATTATTATCTTTGGCTTCAATCACCAGTTCTACTGCTTCCTCTCCCACTTTCTGAGCCATTTTATTGATTCCTCTCCTGTATAATGAGTAAGTGTATGAATCTTCAGCCTGGGTATCTATTCTCTGAGATATTTTTTCTTCCAGTTCGTACAGAAACCCTTTCGTACTTTTTCCTCCGAAACAACTGAAACTTCCTGTGTGGCAAACCACATTTTCAGGAACAACCTTGATCAGTATTGTATCCTGATCACAATCTGTATCAATACTTTTTACTGTTAAAAAATTACCAGATTCTTCTCCTTTTGTCCAGAGTCTGTTTTTGGAACGGCTGAAAAAGGTAACAATGCCTTCCTTTTTCGTTTTTTCAAATGCTTCCTCATTCATATAACCAAGCATGAGTACCTGCAATGTTCTGTTGTCCTGAATAACCACAGGCACAAGGCCTTTATCTTTATTAAAATCTATTTTCATCGTACGTCAATTTTTTGAGTTTTCAACTGTTGTTTCAAATCCTGAATTCCTATCTCATTAAAATGGAATATACTGGCTGCCAATGCTCCTGTAGCTTTTGTTTCACCGAATACTTTAACAAAATCATCTGCTGCGCCGGCACCTCCTGAAGCGATCACCGGAATGCTTACCGTTTCAGAAACCAGTTTGGTAATCCTGAGATCAAAACCGTTTTTAGTACCGTCACCATCCATAGAAGTCAGCAGAATTTCTCCCGCTCCCAGACGTGCCGCTTCCTGTGCCCATTCTACCGTATTAAGTTCTGTAGCTTCTCTTCCTCCTTTGATGTGAACAAGATCATGATCAGCAACCTGTCTTGTATCGATAGCCACTACGACACACTGACTTCCAAACTCTTTAGCCAGATCGGAAATAAGAGCGGGATTTTTTACCGCTGAAGAATTGATGCTGATCTTGTCTGCTCCTGCTTCCAACAGCTTTCTCACATCTTCTACAGACGAAATTCCACCTCCCACCGTAAAGGGAATACTAAGTTCTTTGGCAATATCTTTTACCAATTCTACAAAAGTTTTCCGGTCTTCAATGGTAGCCGTAATATCCAGGAAAACAAGCTCGTCAGCTCCTTCCTGCTCATATTTCCTGGCAAGCTCTACAGGATCACCTGCATTTTTAAGGTCTTCAAAATTGACTCCCTTTACTGTAGATCCGTCTTTAATATCCAGACATGGAATGATTCTTTTCTTAAGCATTTTCAATAAAATTTTGAAGTTGTTGCAGGCTTATTTTTCCCTCATAGATTGCTTTCCCGATAATTGTACCGGTGCATCCGATATCTTTCATTTTATACACATCAGCGATGCCTGAAATACCGCCGCTTGCTACCAGCTGTATTGATGTCTTATATAAAATCTCAATATACAGTCCTGTTGAAGGCCCTTCCAGCATTCCATCCTTGGAAATATCCGTGCATATGGCTGTCTGCATTCCTTTCTCCTGATACTGAAGAATAAAATCAATGATATCATGATGGCTTTCCTCCAGCCAGCCGGAAGTTTTAATCTTCCTGTTTTCACAATCTGCACCCAGAATGATTTTATCCTGACCATATTGTTCCATCATCCCAAAACAGAATTCCAGATTCTGGACTGCGATACTTCCTAATGTAATCTGCTTCGCCCCTGAATTAAATGCTGTTTCAATATCTTCCTTTGTTTTTAAACCACCTCCGAAGTCGATATGCAGTGAAGTTGCCTTAGCGATATTCTCCAGCACCTTTTGATTCGCAATATGCTTCGATTTTGCACCATCAAGATCTACCAAATGAAGAAACTGAATCCCGTAGCTTTCAAATTCTTTTGCCACTTCTACAGGGTCTTCATTGTATATTTTCTTTGTGCTGTAATCTCCTTTTGAAAGACGGACACATTTCCCGTCGATAATGTCGATTGCCGGAATTATTTTCATCATTATAAATTTATAAAATTGCTGATCATCTGATTTCCTACCAGTCCTGATTTTTCAGGGTGAAACTGTACAGCATAGAAATTATCTTTCTGCAAAGAAGCACTGAAAGGGAGAATATAATCACAAACAGATGTCGTAAAATCTGATAGTTCACAATAATAACTGTGCACAAAATAAACATCGCTGCTTTTTTCCATTCCTGAAAACAGTGGTGAAACCTGTCCCGAAAGCGTATTCCAGCCCATATGCGGAACAATATCTCCGGATGGGAACTTTCTGACATTAATATCGAAAATGCCCATTCCTTCGGTATCTCCTTCTTCATTCCCTTTACACATCAGCTGCATTCCCAGGCAGATCCCTAAAACGGGCTGCTTAAGACCCGGAATCAGGAGATCAAGCTCTCTTTCTTTCAATAGTTTCATGGTTGATGAAGCTTCTCCAACCCCCGGAAAAATCACTTTATCGGCTTTTAAAATCTGTTCGGGATCATCGGTGATGACAGAATCAACATTCAGTCTGTTAAGCGCATTCTGAACAGAATTTACATTTCCTCCGTTATATTTTATTATGGCAATCATATTTATAAACTTCCTTTTGTAGAAGGTAAACTGTAATTAGTATCCGATTGATTTACCGCCATTTTAACGGCTTTTGCAAAGGCTTTAAAGATGGATTCAATTTTGTGGTGCTCGTTTTCCCCTTCTGCTTTGATATTCAGATTCGACTTTGAGGCATCTGTAAATGACTTAAAAAAGTGAAAAAACATTTCTGTAGGTACATCGCCTATCTTTTCTCTTTTAAACGCAGCATCCCAAACGATCCAGGGTCTTCCCCCGAAATCGATGGCTGCCTGGGAAAGACAGTCATCCATGGGCAGAAGGAATCCATATCTCTCAATTCCTTTTTTCTTTCCTAACGCTTTTACAATAGCTTCTCCAAGGACAATTCCGGTATCTTCTATCGTGTGATGTTCATCTACAGCAAGATCTCCTTTTACTTTGACCGTAAGATCCATATTCCCGTGTCTCGCGATCTGATCCAGCATGTGATCGAAAAAATGAAGTCCTGTAGAGATATCCGATTTTCCATTTCCATCAAGGTTAACTTCAATTTCTATATCAGTTTCATTTGTTTTCCGTGACACTTTGGCTTTTCTCATTCCTGACTTTAGAAACTGATAAATCTCGGTCCAGCCTGTGGCTGACAGCTCAGCTTCACTATTGAAGTTTTTGTTAAGGTAAATAGATTTAGAACCCATATTTTTAGCAAGTTGTACATCACTACCTCGATCACCAATTACATAGGAATTTTCAAGATCATAATTACCATACATATATTTCCCCATCATTCCAACCCCTGGTTTTCTCGTAGGAAGATTTTCGTGTTCAAAGCTTCTATCGATTAAAATATCACTAAAAATAATCCCTTCATTTTCGAATGCCTGTATCATTTTTTCATGAGGTTTTATAAAGTCTTCTTCAGGAAAACTTTCAGTTCCCAGGCCATCCTGATTGGTCACCATAACCAGTTCATAATCGAGTTCATTGGCGATCTTTGAAAGATTCTGGAACACTCCCGGATAGAACTCAAGTTTTTCTAAAGAATCTACCTGAAAATCTGTAGGCGGCTCAATAATTAACGTTCCGTCGCGGTCTATAAAGAGTACTTTTTTCATTTCTAAATACTTTTTAAAAGATTAATTAGTTGTTCATTTTCTTCACGATTCCCTACATTGATTCTGATGCATCCCGGAATTGCCGGATCTCTTCTGCTGGTTAAAATTTCTTTTTCAAGCATTTTTCCATAAACCTGATCTACGTTGTCCATTCTGATCAGGAAGAAGTTCGCATCCGTGGAAAAAACTTTTGAAATACATCCGATATCTTTAAACTGCTCCTGCAGCCAGGCTCTTTCTTCTAAAATATTTTTTACATTTTCCTGAAGTCTGGTTTCCTCCTCCAATGTTTTTAAAATCAGCTCCTGGCTCAGTACATTTACATTATAAGGTGCTTTTACGGTATTGACAAGTCTGATGATTTCTTCGGATGCATAAGCCATTCCTACTCTTGCCCCGGCAATTCCCCATGCTTTGGAAAATGTTTGCAGTACAATCAAGTTGGGGTACTGATCCAGAAGTTCGATGCTCGATTTTTTACCGGAAAATTCTATGTAAGCTTCATCTACCACCACAATTCCTTTAAAATTCTGAAGGTAAAACTCAATATCTTCAACACTGTTTCCTGTAGGATTGTTGGGAGAGCATAAAAAGAAAATTTTAAGTGACGGATCTTCTGCTTCTTTTAAAAAGTTGTCTTTGACGATCTCAAAGTTTTCATCCAGATCCACTTTCAAAACTCTGTTCTCATTGATGGTTGCATAGAAAGCATACATCGCAAAGGATGGATTCATCATCAGAATGGCATCTTTTTTAGGCTCACAGAAAATTTTGATGATAAGATCTATCAGTTCGTCACTTCCGTTCCCTATGGCGATCTGTGAAGGTGAGAGATTTTTAAGTCCAGCAAGTCTGCTTTTAAGCTTTTTCTGGGTAGAATCCGGGTAACGGTTGCATTCTCCGAAAGGACTTTCATTGGCATCCAGCATAACAGGAGCATTAAATTCATTATGATCCCTGAAGCTGATATATGGCTGCAGCTTTAATATATTTTCCCGTACTAAAGTATTGATACTGTTATTTTTTATTGTATTGTTCATTTAAAATGATTTTAAAAACATTAAGATGAATTAAATTATTAAAGTGGTTTTTTATTGTAACCTTATGGATACTGCATTTTTGTGAGCAAACAGGCCTTCTGCTTCAGCCATGAGTTCTATTGTTTGTCCTAAATTCCGGAGACCTTCTTTTGAAAGCTGCTGGAATGTTATTTTTTTCACGAAGCTATCCAGTGATACGCCGCTGTAATTCTTTGCATAGGCATTCGTAGGGAGTGTGTGATTGGTTCCGCTGGCATAGTCTCCGGCGCTCTCGCAGGAATAATTTCCAAGAAAAACTGAACCTGCATTCTGAATATCCGGAATATATTTCTCAAAGTCCTCAATGGCGAGAATAAGGTGTTCCGGAGCATAAAGATTACTGAATTCAAGCGCTTCTTCCAAGGAATTTACTACGATAAAGGAACTGTTTTCCAATGCCTGGCCCGCCAATTCGTTTCTGGGTAATTCTTTGATTTGCTGACTAACAGCACGGATTGTCTCATCAAAAACTTTAAGATCAGCAGTAATAAAGACAACCTGACTGTCACTTCCGTGTTCTGCCTGTGAAAGAAGGTCTGCTGCACAAAATTCAGGAACAGCCTGTTCATCTGCGATCACAAGAACTTCACTCGGACCTGCCGGCATATCGATCGCAACTCCGTAGCGCTGCGCATATTCTTTGGCTGCTACGACAAACTGATTTCCGGGTCCGAAAATTTTATTCACCTGAGGAATGCTCTCCGTTCCTAAAGTCATTGCTGCCACAGCCTGGGCACCTCCTGTTTTAAAGATTTCCGAAACTCCACAAAGCTTTGCCGCATACAGGATGGCAGGATTGATATTTCCATTCTTATCCGGTGGTGTGCAGAGCACAATTTCTTTACATCCCGCAAGATTGGCAGGAACAGCAAGCATCAGTACCGTAGAAAACAAAGGTGCGGTTCCACCCGGAATATAGATTCCGACTCTCTCTACAGCGCGATTTTCTCTCCAGCAAACCACTCCTTTTGTCGTTTCAATTTTTTGTACCTCCTGCTTCTGAGAGGCATGAAATGTTGAAATATTCTCTTTGGCCTGTTGAATTGCCTTTTTCAGTTCATCTTTTATCTGCTTTTCTGCATTTTCAATCTCGTCTGTGGTAACAGAAATGCTTTGCGTGTCTGCTTTGTCAAACTTTTTGTTGAACTCTATTAAAGCCTGATCTCCATTTTTCCCTACTTCTGCAAATATTTCTGCAATAAGTCCCGAAATCTCTTTCTGTTCTAAAACAGGGCGTTTTACGAGGTTCTTCCAGGTATCTTTTGAAGGATATTTATATATTTTCATTGTTTTATTTTAAATATTTCTTTAACTATTAAGTCATTGATTTCTATGGCTTACAACAGCATTCACCATCATCATTTTTCTAAATAACCATCTTATCAATGGGAATGATTAAGATATCCTGCGCTCCATTGTCTTTCAGTTCATCAATCACTTCCCAGAACCGTTCTTCATCAATAACAGAATGAATACTGCTCCAGCCTTCTTCTGCCAACGGAATAACGGTAGGGCTTTTCAGCACCGGAAGAACTTCTGATACTTTCGGGATCTTTTCGTTGGGAACATTCATCAGAATGTATTTTGAATTTTTTGCTTTTAAGACCGCTTCAATTCTGAATACAAATTTTTCAAGAATTGCTTCTTTTTCTGCTGATAATTGAGGGGTTTGAGCCAAAACTGCTTCCGATTTGAGTAAAGTAACCGTTTCCCGCAATCCGTTTTTGAAAAGGGTACTTCCGGAACTCACAATATCACATATTCCGTCTGCAAGACCAATATTGGGTGCAATTTCTACGGAACCTGAAATGACGTGAATATCTGAAATGATTCCTTCTTTTTCCAGAAAATTTTTAAGAGTATTAGGATAAGAAGTAGCAATTTTCTTACCCTGAAAATAAGAGAGTTCATCGGTTTCAACGTCTTTGGGAACGGCAAGGGAAACGCGGCATTTTGAAAACCCCAGCTTCTGAATTGTTTTGATATTTTTACCTTTTTCAATCAGGAGATTCTCCCCCAGAATAGCCACATCTACCACTCCATCTTCCAGGTATTGCGGGATGTCTGAATTCCGGAGGTACATGATTTCCATGGGAAAGTTATCTACTGAAACTTTGAGCTGGTCTTTCCCGTTGTTGACAAAGATTCCGCAGTCTTTGAGAAGCTGTAAAGATTCTTCGTAAAGCCGGCCGCTTTTTTGAATTGCAATTTTTAATTTACTCATTTTGCCTTTTTTGGGTCCGAGTAAATAAAAACTGATCTGTTGAAATTTCTGAGGAGAATTCAGGAAACAAAAAAACCGTCTATTTACTCAGACGGTTTTTAATTATTTTTGATTT
>JASLCD010000108.1 GCA_030146295.1 Chryseobacterium sp. | reverse complement strand
TGTTCCTCTTCGTAAAAATCAGGGGAAAATACTCCTTGCCGTTGTTACGGGATTCGGACTTTGTATTATTGGGTTCGGTTTATCCAGATTGTACTGGCTGTCTTTCATGTTCCTTGTGATGAGCGGAATGCTTGATGGAATTTCTGTGGTTATCCGAGGTACCATTGTACAGCTAAAGACTCCGGATCATATAAGAGGACGGGTTCTCAGTGTAAATTCAATATTCATTATGTCCAGCAATGAAATGGGACAGTTTGAAAGTGGTCTGATGGCTAAATTACTGGGTGTTGTACGCTCTGTGGTATTTGGAGGGTGTATGACTGTTTTCATCGCTTTACTTGTAGGAAGCACCAATCCAAAACTAAGAAAAATGCAATATTAACTTATTATTTATCAATCCATTTCAAATTCGATAGTAAAAAAACCACAATTCGAAATACTTAAAATCAGAATAGAACGTTTTCTATTCTGATTTTACTTTTATAAGTGTTTTTTCCAAATTATTTAAAGGATTAAATCCCAAATATTCAGTCAAATCATAAATATCTTTACGATCTCTGTATAATTTCACTTAAATAACAAAATACAATATTAAAAATCAATATATTACTTTCATTAAATATATCTCAAAATCTTTAATTTAACGTTAATAATTTTTTATATTTGCTTGATAAAATATCCCCTATGAATAAACTTTTACTAATTTTGAGTTTTCTCATGACTGGTTCACTGATGAACGCTCAGTTTTTCTCAGATCAGGCTCTACAGCAAACCACTTTGCAGCTTGATAATGCTAAAACAGATAGTGACTATGATACGCTTTTCAAAACATTTTCCGAAGCAAAAACTTCAGAAAAGTGGAAAGCTAATTACTACGCTGCTGTATCAATGTACCTCAAGACCCAATATTTGTTGAAAAATACGCCTAACAAGCCAATGGCTGAATCTAATGAGATGGCAGGAAAATTCGCATTACAGGCTCTTGCTCTAGAAAAAAACAACGGAGAAATCAATACGCTTTTAGGACTTATTAATACACAAAAAATCAGAATAGTGGCTTCTTCAGAACCTCAAAAGACTCTGAAAACGGCGATTGGGTATATGTCAAAAGCAGACACCCAGCTCAAGGATAATCCAAGACTTACATTCCTAAAAACTGAAATAGCAGAATTGTCCAACAATAAAGTGGAAGCTATAAAACTGCACCAAAAGGCAGCTCATGAATTTGATATGACAAATTCTTCATCTACCTCTCCAACATGGGGCAAGCAGTTAATAAATCACTAAAGTAAAGAGTGTCCGGATCACATTCATGCAATACCATTCTCATAAAATGGAATGCAAAGTGATAACACTCGTTTAATAATCATAGTTTTTAATATTTGTTTTAAACCTTATCCTATGAAAAAAACACTACTCATTTTCTTAATAATATTTTCACATATTCTATATGCGCAGTCTGACTGTGCAACAGCTATGGCAGTTTGTGGCAATACAGATATTTCATATACTCCAGATGGCTATGGTAATACTCTGGAAACCATCGGAGGATGTCTTACCGATGAAAGATATTCGGTATGGTATACTTTTACCATTGCTACCGGAGGAACTCTTACATTTCAAATTGTACCTAATGATCTTGGCGACGATTATGACTTTGGAGTTTTCGGTCCCAACAAAACATGTGCTACCAGAGGCACTCCTCTCCGAGGCTCTTATGCGGCAGCAACAGGTATTACAGGGCTTAACATGACTTCTGTAGACCTTTGTGATACGGCTGGCGGAGACAGATGGGCAAAATACATGGATGTATTACCCGGAGAAACCTATTATCTGATTGTAAACAACTTCAGTAAGTCTACTAGTGGTTTTAAAATGCAATGGGGCGGAACGGCTACACTACAGTCGCCTTTCACTGATCCTAATGTACAGCCATATCCGTTTATTCCGCCAGGAATACCGGGAGCTAACCCGGCAGACCCAAGAGAAGTCGTTATCTGTACCAATCCTGCCACTTTTGATTTTTCTTCATTATCAGCAGGAATTCTTAACGGTAACCCTAACTTCAGCGTTACTTACCACACAAGCCAGAACGATGCTTTAACTGCGAGCAACCCAATTACCGGACCTCAGACTGTAACAACTACAGGTGTATATTACTACAGCATCAGCTACACTGATCCGACAAACCCGAACAACCCTATCAATAAATGCAGACAAATGGGTACCTTTAAATTTAAAGACGGTACCATCAAACCTACAAATGTTACTCTAACCAGTTGTAACAACAACAATGCAGGAACTGCAACCTATGATCTGACCACTGCAAACGTTATCGCGGATCCTGCGGTAATAAAAAAATATTATCATACTTTATATGATCTGAATAACGGAATCAATGAGATTACGAATATCTATCAGTTTGTTTCTGCAGAAGGTAAAATTTACGTAAAAGTAATTTCTCCGTTCGGATGTACTGCCAATGCGGAGATTACCCTTAAGTTCTACCCTGCTATCATTGCAAAAGATGCAGAGCTGAGATCATGCTTTATAGAATCAAACCCTTCCACAGCTTTATTTAATCTTGACAATGCTGCTGTAATCACGCCGCAAGCTGGTATCACGAAGAAATATTTCCCTTCATTAACAGATGCTGTAGACGGAACCAATGAAATTTTAAATGCAAATTATATTGCTCCTAGCGGTTTGGTATATGTAAGAGTATCTGATACCAGAGGATGTTATGTTGTTGTGAAAATTGGTTTAACAGTAATTGCTCCTGTAAAATCTAATGTCCTGACTGATAAAATCATCTGTATAGAAGATAAAACCACTTTAGATGCAGGACCTGGATTCAGCAGCTACGAGTGGAGCACGGGAGCTACAACTCAGTCTATCAAAGATGTAGGAGTAGGAATCTACTGGGTAAAATTAAAAACAGGAGAATGTGTTACTAAACAAACGGTAACAATATACCCTTCTGACCAGCCAGTTATATCAAATATTGATATCTCAAACACAACATTAACGATTAATGTTATAGGAGGAACACCGGACTACCAATATTCTATGGATAAGATCGTATGGCAGAACTCCAATACATTCTCGAATGTAGCAAGAGGAACATACAAAGTATATGTAAAAGATGCTTACGACTGTGAACCTATTGAAGTTACAGTAGTAGTTCCTAATCTGATCAATATGATTACTCCAAACGGAGATGGTGTGAATGATGTTGTAGATTATTCTGCAATAGCAGACAAACAAAACCTTATATTGAGTATCTTTGACAGGTATGGAACAAAAATCCATCAGGGAGACAAGTCTAACGGATACAAATGGGACGGCACCATTGCAGGGAAGAAGATTCCTACCGGTACATACTGGTACTCTGTAACATGGAATGAGAATGATAAGAAAAGTACTCCTTTCAAGTTTTCAGGTTGGATCGTTGTAAAGAACAGAGAATAATCCTTATATAATATGAGAAAGCCGCTTTGGCGGCTTTTTCTTTTAACAAACCATGAAAAATTAATTGATCCAATTTTGTTTAACAAAAATCGTTTTAACAATGAAAAAAATACTACTTCTTTTTATTTTATTGATAACACAGATAGTCTACTCACAGTCCGATTGTATCACAGCAATTCCAATCTGTGGTAACTCAGACATTTCTTACACCCCCTCCGGACCTGGGAATATTATAGAAATCCTTAACCAAAACGGAGGATGCCTTAGTACCAATGAGCGATATACTGTTTGGTACACTTTCACTGTATCTACATCAGGTACACTTGCATTTAAAATAAAACCTAACGATCAGAGTGATGATTATGATTTTGCAGTCTACGGCCCAACAACAAACGGCTGCGCCTCTTTACAGGATGCAAATCATGTCTTCATACAGCCGATAAGATGTAACTATAGCGGTACTCCGGGGGACACGGGACTGGATCTTACTCTTGCTCCGCCTGCAGTATTCCCTACCAATCCTCCTGGTACAACAGCCAGTATGAATAATGGTAAGTGGAGTCCTTATATGGATGTACTGGTAGGCCAAACCTATTATTTGGTCATTGACAATTTCAGTAGATCCGTTAATGGTTTCTCTTTAGAATGGACGGGTACGGCGAGCTTAAGTTCTGCATTTAATGATCCGGTTCTTTCTCCTTACCCATTCATTACTCCGGGAATTCCGGGAGCTACTCCTAATGATCCAAGCCAGGTAATGGTTTGCTCATTGCCTACACAATTCGATTTTACAACACTTACCGCGGGGATCATTAATGGAAACAGCTCCAACTTTAAGGTTACTTACCATAAAACCATCAACGATGCCATTACAGGACAAAATCCTCTTACAATAGCAACTGTAGATGGGACTACAACATACTTTTACCGAATCGTATATCAAGATCCGACTAACCCAAACAACCCTATCAACGGATGTTTCATAACCGGGAAATTTAAGTTTGTGAATGTAGGTATTTCAGCAAACACCGCTACTTTATATTCTTGTAATAATAACGGTGCTGGCACTGCAAAATACGACCTGACAACAGCCAATGTATTCGGTACAGGAAACGCAACCATCAAGTATTATGCAACTCTGGCGGATATGAACGCAGGGATCAATGAAATTACTGATCCGGCCAATTATATCTCTCAAGAAGCAACGGTATACGTGAAAGTAATCTCCAATTTTGGATGTATAGCAACAACTACCATCAAATTATTATTCTACCCGGCTGTTGTATTAAAAGATGCTGTAATCCAAAACTGTTATATCGAAAATGATGTTACGCGTTCAACATTTGATCTTTCTAAAGCAGATATCGGAGTACCTGTTCCAACACCTACAGGAACTATTATTAAATTTTACACTTCTGTTGCTGACGCTACATCTCAGACAAATCCTATTGTAGCAGCATTTAACTATCTTTCAGAAAGCAAAACGGTATTTGCAAGAGTAGATAATGACAAACAATGCTATTCTATCGCAAAAATAGAATTGAAAGTATTGCCTCCTGTAAAATCAGCGGTATTAAAAGATAAAACGATTTGTGCAGAGGGCAAAACAACTCTTGATGCAGGGCCTGGATTTGCAAGCTACGAATGGAGCACTGGCGAAACCACACAATCTATCAGCAACGCAGGAGTGGGGGTTTACTGGGTAAAACTTCAGACCGGAAAATGCTTTACGCTTCAGGAAGTACGTGTACATGCAAGCCTTCAGCCGGTGATTTCAGGAATAGAAATATCGAATAACAGTATCACCGTTACCGCTACAGGTGGAGTTCCTCCTTACAAATTTTCTGTAGATGGTATCAACTGGCAGGATTCCAACACATTCACAGGACTTCCAAGAGGTGAGAATACGGTATATGTAAAAGATACTTATAACTGTACCCCTACTCAGGTTACCATTACTGTTCCTAACCTTATTAATGCGATCACGCCAAATGGTGATAACGTAAATGATTTTATCGACTACTCTGCTCTGGCATACAAGAAAAACCTTATCTTCACGGTATACGACAGATACGGAAACAAACTTCATGAAGCCAACAAGATGAGAAACTATACTTGGGATGGAACCGCTTTCGGTAAGAAAATTCCAACCGGAACTTACTGGTACACGATCTCATGGAACGAAAACAATAAAAACAATACCGAAACCAAATATTCAGGATGGGTATTGGTAAAAAATAAAGAGTAAGTACTCCTTAATCTTTTTGAAAAAATCACCTCAGTCTGAGGTGATTTTTTTTATCAACAAGATCAATCTCCTGTTTACAGCATTTTCCGAAAGACTGCTAATAATTTGTTGAATACTATTTTTTTATTATTTTTTAAATAAACTATCTTTGCACCATGGCGCAGAAAGAAACATTATCATCCCTAACACACGGAAACTTTGCAAAAGAATTGTCTATTGCGGATGGAAAAATGCCTCCCAATGCAGTGGATTT
>JASLCD010000087.1 GCA_030146295.1 Chryseobacterium sp. | reverse complement strand
GCAGGACCTGTAGGGTCAGGAAAAACTGCATTACTGGAACGTTTAAGCAGAAAATTATTCGGGACTTATGACCTGGGAGTAATCACCAATGATATTTATACCAAAGAAGATGCTGAATTTATGGCTAAAAACAGTCTTCTTCCTCACGACAGAATTATTGGAGTAGAAACTGGAGGTTGTCCTCACACTGCCATCCGTGAAGATGCAAGTATGAACCTTGAAGCTGTAGATGAGTTGGCAGCACGTTTCCCGGAAATAGAACTTGTTCTTATCGAAAGTGGAGGCGATAACCTTTCAGCGACTTTCAGCCCGGACCTTGCAGACGTTACCATCTTCATTATTGATGTGGCGGAAGGAGAAAAAATTCCAAGAAAAGGAGGTCCCGGGATCACAAGATCAGACTTATTGATCATTAACAAAATCGACCTTGCCCCATATGTAGGAGCCAGCCTTGAAGTAATGGAAAATGATGCCAGAAGAATGAGAAAAGGAAACCCTTTTGTATTCACAAACCTTAAAACAGATGAAGGACTGGATAAAGTAATAGGTTGGATTAAAAAATATGCTCTTTTAGAAGAAATTGAAGAACCGAACTTAGTAAGATAAATGGACAGTCGTTTAAATATAATTGCAGGATTCAAGGGAGGAGAATCCTATGTGAAAGATCTTTATGTCTCGCTTCCTTTCAGAGTCGTTTCTGTAGGACAGCGAAAAAGTGACAAAAAGCTCTATCAGATGGTGATGAGCTCCTCTCCCGGGATTCTGGACGGAGACCATTATCATCTGGATGTTGCTCTTGAAAAAGGAGCGGCCCTTCAGCTGCAGTCGCAATCTTACCAAAGACTTTTCAACATGAAGGATAAAGCTCTTCAGGAGCTTAACGTTTCTATGGAAGATGAAACTTCTTTTGCTTACGTTCCTCACCCCATTGTTCCGCATGAAGATTCCAACTTTAAAAGTAAAGCGAATATTCATATCGGAAACAACAGTCAGATCATCATCAGTGAGATTATTACCTGCGGGAGAAAACATTATGGAGAAGTTTTTAAACTGAAACGTTTTCAGAATGTTATGGAAATCTACCATAACAATAAACTGGTTGTGAAAGATAATGTCCTGATTCAGCCTGATATGATTCCGATCAGCAGTATCGGAAATCTGGAACAGTATACCCACCAGGGAACCCTGATTTTCTATAGTACAAAGGACAATGTAGATAAAAACGGACTGATTGAAGAGATTGTTGAAGCAGCAGCACAGCACCGCGAAGAAATGGAAGTAGGAGTTTCTGCAATGGAAAACAATGGTTTTGTCGTAAGAGCTTTGGGGCATGGAGGGGAAATGATGTACAATTTCTTCCTGTATATTCAGGAAATTCTATGGTCGTTGGAGTAAAAGAATCCTAATATATTCAATAGAAGCGGGCTTTAGCCGCTTAACAAAAAGAAATCTTCCATTGGCTTTAGCCAAAACTTAATAAAGAATCTGAAACAACAGAATTAATAAAAAATGGATAGTACAGTTTGGGCGCTTCTTTTGAGTGCCGTTTCAATAAGTTTTATACATACAGCTTCAGGGCCGGATCATTACCTGCCATTCATCGTGATCTCAAAATCCAAAAAATGGAGCGGAATGAAAACAGCAATATTAACAGTTGTCTGCGGGTTTGGACATGTCTTGAGCTCTCTTATTTTAGGCTTTGTCGGGGTTTTCCTTGGATGGCAGCTGAATAAGATCTCCTGGTTTCAGGATATCAGAGGGAATTTCTCAGGATGGGCACTGCTTATCTTTGGTGGGGTCTATCTGGTATATGGCCTTGTTCAGGCAATCAGAAACAAACCTCATAAGCATTTTGATGTGATGGGTGATGACGTTTATGTATACGAACATAATCACAGTGAAGTGGTAATGCCTCAAAAAAGAATAAAAGTGACTCCACT
This sequence comes from Chryseobacterium sp., assembly GCA_030146295.1. GTDB lineage: Bacteria > Bacteroidota > Bacteroidia > Flavobacteriales > Weeksellaceae > Chryseobacterium. The sequence continues at coordinate 17,445 of JASLCD010000087.1, read as the reverse complement.
TGTACTTTTCATGATTTTCGTAATGGGACCGAGTGAGCCATTGATTCCTTTGTTGTTTTATTCCGGAGTGAAACATTCAATGTCTGAAATTGCCGTATTGGTAACTTCTTTCACAGTAACAACAGTGTTGACCATGCTCGGAATGGTTCTTTTGGGACGCTATGGATATTCAACATTATTCAATACTGAAAAACTGGAAAGGTATATGGGAGTGGTAAGCGGAGCCGTGGTAACCGTTTGTGGAGTGGGAATGGTCTTTCTCGGATGGTAATGAGTTGGAGGTTCACGATGCGGGGTTCGAATTTGAGCGTAGGAACGTTGAAGAATAATTGAAGATGAAAGATGCGAATTTCTGATCTTATATCTTTTTTATCTCAAATTTAATACCCATGCTCCATACCTCGCACCCCGAAACCCACACCTCGCACAACATTTCACCCTATATTATTAATACAATTAAAAAAACTATGAACGAATTTTTCAAAAAACTACCTTTTTTAGACCATGTTTTAAAAGGAATCGGGCAGATCATGCTGCAGGAAAACAGGTGGACCGGGCTTCTGTTTCTTATAGGAATTTTTATGGGAAGCTGGCAGTGCGGAGTTGCGGTACTGTTATCAACGGCAGCCGGAACTTATACTGCAATGCAGCTTAAATACAATCAGTCTGAAATCAATGCAGGACTTTATGGTTTCAGCGCAGCTCTTGTAGGAGTGGCATTAGCCTTCCTTTTTGAGACTACAGTGTTGATCTGGGTTCTTATCATATTAGGAGGAGTATTGGCCGCTGTTATTCAGCATTTCTTTATTCAAAAGAAAATTCCGGTGTTTACTTTTCCTTTTATTGTGATCACATGGGTGTTGGTATTTGTGCTGCATCATTTTACCCATATTCCGCCATCTGCTATGCTGAGTAGTGAAGTGGTACCTACGAAGTATGATGATTTTCTTACCTGTACCAATGGGTTTGGTGAGGTAATATTTCAAGGCGGGGTACTTTCAGGGATGATTTTCTTTATTGCCGTTTTCATCAGTTCTCCGATAGCTGCTTTATATGGATTGGCTGCTTCAATTCTGGGCGCAGGATTGTCACAGCTGAACGGAGAGCCTGTCAAAGAAATCCACATGGGATTATTTGGTTTTAATGCCGTGCTTTCAGCTATTGTATTCTCGGGAGTAAAAAAAACAGACGGTTTGTGGGTACTTATCGCTGTTATGATAACCATAGCAATCGACGATCTTTTGATCGATAATCATTGTCTGGATCTGGTAGGCGGAGTATTTACCTTCCCATTCGTGGTCGGAACATGGATCACCCTTTTGATTCAAAAAGTATTTCTTAAAGTAAAAGTATAGCTTTTAAGGTTGAGAGCTCCAGAGTTGAAGGATTTGCGTGTCGTAAAGTTTTAAGAATGGGAATGTTTAAGATGTCCTTTCAACAGACATTTACTATTCATTTCTCTATTAAAGGTTAACATGTTTGCGGTCTCTCATCTCTTTATCTCTCATCTAATTTATAATTTAACTCAATTAAAAAATGAAAATAACAAAAATAGCAGCTGTATTTCTGGTCATGGTATTCAGTGGAAAAATGATGGCACAGGAAACAGAAAAACAGTTGTTAATCAAAGATGCAGATGACAAATTTCCTATTGCTGATGCTTTGGTAAAATATGACCACGGAAACAGCCACACTCATACAGGTACAGACGGTACGTTTGCCATTCCTGTAAAATCACTTCCTGACACCCTGGTAATCAGCCGTCAGGGATATGATGAGATAAAATGGGTGGTAACCAATGATGAAGATAAAAATAAAGTTATTTTTTTACAGCACAAACCCTTTCAGATTTCCGAAGTAGCGATCAATCACAGTGCATTTTTATCAGCGATTACCAAGGTTGATCTTAACAAGTTTCCGGTAAGCTCAGCACAGGATTTATTAAGAAAAGTTCCGGGATTGTTTATTGCACAGCATGCAGGAGGAGGAAAGGCGGAACAACTTTTTCTAAGAGGATTTGATGCCGATCACGGTACCGATGTAAGTGTAAATGTGGACGGAATGCCGGTGAATATTGTATCTCATGCTCACGGACAGGGATATTCCGACCTGCATTTTGTCATTCCTGAAACGGTAAACAATATCGATTTTGGAAAAGGTGCTTATTACATGGATCGTGGAGATTTTAATACAGCAGGATATGTAGATTTTCAGACCTACAACGGTTTGAAGAACAGCATGATTAAACTGGAAGGAGGCTCGTTCAATTCAAAAAGAGTCTTGGGAATGTTCAATATTCTGCATGATGATCTGGGGAGAAAAAACGCCTATATAGCAGCTGAATACAACTATACAGACGGACCTTTTGATGTAAAACAGAATTTCAACAGAGTTAATATTTTCGGGAAATACAACCAATGGCTTACGGATAATGACTACTTCAATATTCAGTTCTCCACATTCAATTCTTCATGGAATGCTTCAGGACAGATTCCGGAGCGTGCCGTAGATGAAGGAATCATTGGCAGATGGGGAAGTATTGACCCTACAGAAGGGGGAAAAACTTCGAGAACAAATCTGCAGATGAACTTTAAGCACATCATTTCTCCTTCCGAGCAGATTGATGCCATGGCTTTCTATTCAAAATATAATTTCAATCTGTATTCTGATTTTACTTTTAATCTAAAAGATAAAGATCACGGAGATGAAATTCAGCAGACCGACGGAAGGAATATCTATGGTGCAGAAATAAAATATACCAAAACATTCAACCTGGCAAACAGTTCTCTAAACTGGACTTCAGGAATAGGCTTAAGAAATGATGATATTAATACTTTACAGCTTAACCATGTATATCACAGAGATATGCTGCTTGACAGATTATCAGATGTGACAGGAACAGAAACCAATCTTCACGCTTATTCAGGGTTGGTATGGAAAACCGGAAAATGGACGATCAATCCGGCTTTGAGAGTAGATCATTTTATCTTTAATATGCACAATCTGCTGGATGTGGAACAGTTGCCGTCCGGACAGTCAAAAGAGGCCACACGACTGAGTCCGAAACTTAATTTTTCCTACGCTCAGAATGACAATGTGATGTGGTTTCTGAAAACAGGAATGGGCTTTCACTCCAATGATTTGAGAGTCGTTGTTCCCAATAAAAATGAAAATACCCTTCCGTATTCTATCGGGGCAGATTTTGGAGTAAGATTGCACCCATTCAAATCATTGATCATAACTCCAGCCTTATGGTATATGGATCTGCAGCAGGAGTTTGTGTATGTAGGAGATGATGCAGTGGTAGAACCTTCCGGGAAATCGAGACGTTTCGGTGCTGATCTTGGGGTTCGTTTCCAGCCATTGGAAAACCTTTATCTGAATGCGGATATTAATTATTCTCACGCCAGATTTACACAAGAAGAAAAAGGTCAGGATTACGTTCCGCTGGCCCCGGTTGTAACGAGTACAGGATCTGTAAACTGGGATTTCCTGAACGGTTTTTCTTTAGGAATTCAGTATAGATATCTTGGAGCAAGGCCGGCTGTAGAGGATAACAGTATCAGAACCCAGGCTTACTTTGTGAATGACCTTGTACTTTCTTACAATCGTCAGAAATGGGGAGCTAATTTTCAGATCAACAACCTTTTCAATGTAAAATGGAACGAAGCACAGTTTGCTACAGAAACGCAGCTGAAAGGAGAAGCAGAGCCTATTACGGATCTTACGTATACTCCGGGAAGTCCTTTTGGAGTGCGAGTAGGAGTGTACTATAAATTCTAGATGAAGGACTGGAGAGTAAAGGGGCTTGAGACAGGAATTGCAGAATGCGGGATTTCGATGTTTGTCCTTTTACTTTCCACCTGATTCAGTATGGAGTCTTAAAAATATTTTGTATAACTTTAAATAATCATAACAGGGATATGGAAGTACTATCCAATTTTCAATATAAAAAGCTTTTTCTTCCGAATATTACGGACAAGATATTAGCCAATAATGCTGATATACAGCTCTATCGGATAGAAAATTATCTTAAAGGTATTCTGATGCCGGTGATTCCGTACCGTACAACGTTTAATTTCATTATTTTCGTTACCAACGGTCATATCCGGCAATACCTTGAAAATAAAGAATACCATGCTGAAAAAGGTGGTGTTATCTTTATCAAGCAAGGCACAATCACGGCAACCGTAGAGTTATCCGAAGATATTGAAGGTTTCTTCCTGGCCTATGAAAATAATATCCTGTCCGAACAGGAACTGCCCAAACATAAAAGCAGTATTTTTTTCATGACCCCCTTTCTGAATCTGGACAGCCTGACCTATGGAACCATTACCCAGCTTCTTCCGATTATGGAGCAGGAATTGTGGCTAAATAATCTTAATATCAATGACGTGGTCGTTACGATGCTTCATCTTATTTTGATCAAAATGCTGAGCACAGATTCTGATACCCATCACAAATCTGCAACACGGCCTATGGAGTTGTCCCTTCAGTTCCGGGATCTTTTGTTTAAATATCATGTGGGAGAAAAGCGGGTGGCATTTTATGCTGATAAACTATCTGTAACAGAAAGCTACCTGAATAAATGTGTAAAAGGCGTTACTCAGAAATCCCCGAAACAATGGATCAATGAGATCGACATCAATTACAGTAAAGCATTACTGCATTCCAGTAAAGATATTGCAGAGATTGCTTATGAACTGAATTTTCATACCGCTTCTCATTTTACACAGCTTTTCAAAAAGATTGCAGGCATCACCCCGAAAGAATACAGAATCCAGTTTTTGAACAACAACAGGATCTCGGTTTGATGAAAGAATCTGATTTTAATATCAATGGTCAGTTTTTGCTGCGCAAGTGAATAGTCCGTGGAGGTAATGAAGTACGGAAAAACAAATTCACTGCGAAGCAAATTCACCATGTAGAGGCCAACCTTCTACATCCTTTCGTTTTCAAGAATTTTCAGAACAAGCCTTTCTTCTTGTGTCAGGTCAGCTTTTCCGTCGTTTTCTTCAATATCTTCCAGTTTGTCAAGGTATTTTTTGATGCCGTTGTTTTCGTAAAGATTGATAACTAAAGGATGAACGTAATACTTTTTGCAGACAGCCGATGTATTTCCTAAATTCTCTGCAACCATCTCCAAAGCCTCTTTTACTTTCTTTTTATACTGAGTGTCATTTTCTGCATATCCGATTTCTTTGAAAGCGATCAGGGCGCTCACCGTTCCGGACCAGGTTCTGAAATCCTTCGCTGTAAAATCTTCCCCGCTTATTTCTTTAATATACTCATTCACCATTCCCGAATCTATAGAATGACGGTTTCCTTCATCATCAAAAAACTGGAAAAGTTCTTTCCCCGGAATATCTTTACACTTCTGAACAAGTCTTGCCAGCCTTTTACTTCTGAGATCAACGTTATGCATAATACCTTTTTTCCCCTTAAAAGAAAAAGTGATTTTCTGTCCGTTTATCTTCACATGCTTGTCTTTTAAAGTGGTCAAGCCAAAAGACCCATACAATTTTTCATAAACAGTATTACCAATGCGGATGTTGGTTCTCTGCATAAGGCTTACGATTAAAGCCAGAATTTTTCGCTTCTCAAGCTTTCTCAGCGCAAGATCCTGTTCTATATGCAGCCGGATGTTGGGTAGCGCATATCCGAACTGAAGCATCCTGTAAAATTTTGTGTGATTTCTCAACGCATTCCAAAGAGGATGGTAGCGGTATTGTTTTCTGTTTTTGACGTCGAAGCCTGTTGCCTGAAGATGCCCGTTGTCAAGAGCACAAATCCATACATTTTCCCAGGCAGGCGGAAGTACCAGGCTGTTGATTCTTGCAATTTCTTCCTTATCCTTTATTCTTTCACCATCCTTATAATAGGAATATTTCTTTCCTGTTTTTTTACGGATAATTCCGGCTGTTTCTGCATCGGTGGTATATACAAGATGTACCGCCTTTGCAGAAGCTTCCGGGTCCTTCATTATTTTAACAATTTTTGAAGGTTTAAGGTGAGAAATCATCTCTAAATCTGTAATCATCTCCATAAAGCATGGTTAAGAGTTTTTACCCTTCGAAAATATCAGTAAAAGAATCCCTACTATTACACAGACTAAGAGAATTCCCCACCACATTCCAGCCTTAAAAATTGTTCCTACTGCTTCACAACTTGTTAGTGTCAACAAAATTAATATCGTAATACTGTAAAAGCTCCACTTTTTCATAGGTTTATATGGTGTTGAGGTGTTAGATTCTGAGTCGGTCAGCCCTCCATTTTTTGATAGACCTTTTAATTTCATCTCCTGAGATGTTTTCATGAAGAGCCTTGTATAGAAGTTCCTTGAATTCATCATCATAGGTAAATCTCAATGCAGCAATCTGGTCAAAGCTTAGTTTTTCAACAGTTTCATCCGATCTTTTATTGAAGATTTCAAAATACCGCTGCTGAAATTCCAGAATTACCATTCGGTTTTGAAGTCCCAATGCATAATGCTGCCGTGTCATAAATGCCAGATAAAAAAGCAGAAAAATTACGATAGAAAATAGAATCCAGATCAGTTGATTTCCCGGGTCATCCCAGATTTTATAAATTCCAAAAATCTCCAATAGGATGAGCAAAGGAAGATAGATAAAATGATGGGGCGGATAAAATTTCCTGTGGTTATTGTAGTTCTGCTGTTTCATGGTATAGAATACAGCAATAATCCTTCCAAAAATTTATTATTTTAATAATGTGGTAGTTTTTTTTTAACAAAAATCATTTATTTTATTAAATATGTTTGGCGTTTTAGTGTTTTTAAAATAACAGATATACCTGTTGTATCCATTAACTATTTTCAGAAATCTTAAGGCTGCCTCTTACACATCACCTTGATCATTTAAAAAGATTTCGTGACTTTTTATCGCCAGATATCCCACCTTATTTACTATAAAATATAAAAAATCAAGCTGTAGGTGTCCTCAAAAAGAATTCCAGTTAAAATAACAGATTATTAGGCAAAATAGCCGGTAGATTTCAGCTTTCGACTTCAAATTTTTCGTAACTTTCGATGTTTAAAAAAGAAAAGAATGACTTCAAAGGAAAAAGTTGCTGCACTTCGTGAAGAAATGCAGAAAAATAATGTTGATGCATTTATAGTATATTCTGCAGACCCGCATATGAGCGAATACCTTCCTGAAGAATGGCAGGAGAGAGCTTGGCTGTCAGGTTTCTTAGGTTCTGCTGGTTTTGTGGTAGTTACCAAAGACAAAGCGGGACTTTGGACAGACGGAAGATACTTTACACAGGCAGCTATCGAGCTGGATGGTTCAGGAATCGATCTTTTCAAAGATGGTATGGAAGGAACCCCTAATTATATCGACTGGATCATTTCGGAAATCCCTTCAGGCGGTAAAGTGGCTGTAAATGCTTTAGCAGCTTCTAATGCCAACTGGGAACTGCTTTCTCAGAAATTTAATTCAAAAAATATTACACTGGTAGATTTTCCGCTTTTAAAAGAAGTATGGAAAGAAAGAGGAACACCGTCTGCCAATCCTATTTTTGTGCATCCAGTAGAAAGAGCAGGTAAATCTGTTTCCGATAAAATTTCTGCAATCCGCCAGAAAATGGAAGATCAGGAAGCTACCGTACACATCATATCAAGTCTGGATGATGTAGCATGGACGGCCAACCTGAGAGGAAGTGATGTAGAAAGCAATCCTGTGTTTTTAGGATATATTGTAATTACTAAAAACGATGCCGTACTCTTCACAGGATTAGAAAAAATGGAAGTAGGAGCAAGAAAACAAATGGATGATTCCTTTGTGAAAATGATGCCTTACGAAGAGTTCTACAATTACCTGAAGACCTTCAAAAATGAAAAAGTACTGGTTTCTCCCAACAGTAACCAGCAGATTTTTGAAACATTAAAAACAGACAATCAGTTTATCAAAGCTCCGGTTCCGGGTAACCTGATGAAAGCCCAGAAAAACGAAACTGAGCTGGAAGGTTTCAGAACAGTAATGGTAAGAGACGGAGTAGCGATGGTAAAATTCCTTTACTGGCTGACTCATAATGCTGGAAAAGAAGCGATGAATGAGTATTCTATCGGTCAGAAACTGAGAGGCTTCCGTGCAGAAGGTGAAAATTTTGTGGGAGAAAGCTTTGGTTCTATCGTAGGATATAAAGATAACGGTGCCATTATGCACTATTCCGCTAAAAAAGAAGGAAGCAAAGAAGTGACTAATGAGGAAACAATCCTGGTAGATTCAGGAGGTCAGTACCTTGAAGGAACTACGGATATTACGAGAACCTTTGCTTTAGGAACACCTTCGGAAGAGTTTAAAAGAAACTCAACATTGGTATTACAGGGGTTGATCCGTCTATCGATGGTGAAATTCCCGAAAGGTACAAAAGGTGTACACCTTGATGCTATTGCAAGGCTTCCGCTATGGATGGAAGGTAAAGATTTCAACCACGGTACAGGACATGGGGTGGGAAGCTTCATGAATGTACACGAAGGGCCTCAAAACATCAGAAAAGACCTGAATCCTCAGGAACTTCTTCCGGGAATGGTATGTTCCAACGAGCCAGGATACTACCTTGAAGGACATTATGGAATTCGTCACGAGAACCTGATCGCAGTAAAAGAAGCAGAAAAAACAATTCACGGAACGTTCTATGAATTTGAAACATTGACATTCTGCCCGTTCTTCAAAGATACGATGGTGAAAGAAATCCTTTCTGAAAGTGAAATCGAATGGTTGAATGGGTACCATAAAACATGTGAAGATAAACTGGCTCCTTATCTGGAAGGAGAAGTTAAAGAATGGTTCCTGCAACTGGTAAGCCCACTTTAATAAAGGATAAAGTAATAGGTAATCAATATTTTATACCTTGATCTTTAAACTTTAAACAAAAGAATTGTTAGATAAACCAAAGTCCTGTAAGGTATTTCCTGCAGGGCTTTTCTTTTTATGCAACCGTATTTTTACGGATATAATTCTAGGGATTTCACTGATGGATAAAAAACGGCATTGAGCTATCTTTGTTACAACAAAACATCATTCATATCTTCATAAATAACTCAAGTAAATTCAAAACGGTAGATCATCTCGTCCTGAGATGATTTTTTTTTTGCTATTGATTGACGTCTAAGCAAATGGATCAAGCTACAGGCTTATAAAAAGTAAAAAAAAATGATTCTGCTGTTCTTCTCTTGAAATAAAATTCTATAAAAATGAAAACGATGGGTTTATAAAGCATGATTTTATCTATTTTCGTGGTTTATTAGTATCTCCTAAACTTAAGAATGATGGAACGCAAGTATTTTCGAAGCTTTGATCTGTTTTCAGAAGATGAAATTGAATCATTTCTGAAACTTTCCGAATTCAGGCATATCAGTAAAAATGAGTATTTTATACAGGAAGGAGAACAATGTAAAGAAGTAGCACTGGTGAAGTCCGGTATTTTCCGTTCTTTTTATACCTCTGATGAAGGAAAGGATATGACCTATTGTTTCCGTTTTCCCAATCATATGATCGCTGCTTATTCATCATTTATTTCAGGATGTCCCAGTAAAGAAAGTATGCAGGCCATTACCCATGCAGAGCTTATCATTCTTAAAAAAGAAGCGGTTGATGAACTGGTAAAAAATAGCTTTAACTGGACAAAGTTTCTAAAGATCATTGCTGAACAGGAATATCTTGAACTGGAGGCCCGGTTTTTTCAGCTTCAAAGAGACAGTGCTGCCCAGCGGTATGAAACATTATTAAAGAATCATCCTGATTATATTCAGAATATTCCATTACAGTATCTGGCTTCCTATCTGGGAATTACACAGCGGCATTTGAGCCGTATCAGAAAGGAAGTTTCTTTTTAGACATTTGTCCTGCTCATTGCAATACGAGCGCTATACTTTTGTCAAAAAAAGTTATGGAGCAAAATATTTTAATCATTGGAGGAAATGGATTGGTTGGAAAAACTATTTCCCGCATTCTGAAATCAAGAAACCCTCATCTTACTGTTTTTATCGGAGGACGAAAAGGAGGACAAACAGATAAAGATCTGAAAATTGACGTTACAGATCCTTCTACTTTTAAGGTTATTTTAGAAAAAAAAATAAATCTTATCATTCTTTCTGTGAATGATAAAGAAGATCAGATACTTCGTTTTGCCATTACTCACCATATAGATTATCTGGATATTACAAAACCTACTCCGGCTTTGGTAAAAGCTTATGGTATTGCCGGAAAAGCAGATGTGAACAGCAGAATAGTTTTCAGTTCAGGATGGATGGGCGGAATTGTCCCGGGGTTAGTCAATGTACTTTCAGATTCCGGTGATATCAATGAAGTAAAACTCTTTGTCTATTATTCTGTAAAAGATCTGGCAGGAGAAAGTTCAGCCCATTTTATGGCGGAAAATGTAGCTGTTCCTTTTGTGCACTATAAGAATGATAAACCTGTTTCTATCAGGCATTTTTTAGATACCGAAGCTTTTAATTTTTCGTTTGGGATAGGGACAAGAAGTGCCTATAATTTTGATGTTCCCGATTTGTATATTCTCAATAAAGTAGAACGGATTTCTGATGTAAATGTGAAAATGACTTACAATTCAAAATTCATTACCTGGCTGCTGGGGGCATTTCAATACCTGAGAATTTATAATATTCTATCTTTAAAAGAGAGAAAAATGATTTTTGGATCGAGTGGAAACGGAGATCAGGCTGTCTTTGAAATAGTCATTGATGATCATTCAGGACAAAAGAAACTGAGTTTGCAGAGTGAAAAAGGGCAGGCAGAACTGACTGCTTTGTCAGCCGTTCTGCATACCGAAGAACTCTTAAGAAACTCTCATGAAAACAATGTATATTTCAGCCATCAGCTGCATGAGCCTTTATCTTTATTGGAGCAGCTTAATGCCTACGAAACCATCAACATCAACCTGACACAATGAAAAAAATAGCAATCATCAATGGGCACCCCAATAAAGATTCTTTCAACTTTGGTGTTGCAGAAGCTTACAAGGCAGGAGCCATAGAAACAGGAGCTGAAGTCAGAGAAATTATCATAAGAGATTTAAACTTTAATCCTGATCTGCAGTTTGGATACCAGAAAAGAATGGAACTTGAGCCGGATCTGATGAAAGCCTGGGAAACCATACAATGGGCAGATCACCTGGTTTGGGTACATCCTGTCTGGTGGGGAGGATTTCCAGCTATTATGAAAGGATTCATAGACCGTCTTTTCTTGCCGGGAATGGCCTATAAATACCGTGAGAATTCTGTATGGTGGGATAAACTGTTAAAAGGTAAGACAGCCCATATCCTTACCACATTAGATCAGCCGGGTTGGTACTATCGTTTGTTTTTTGGCAGACCCAGCGTCAATCAGCTTAAAAAATCCATATTGGAATACTGTGGTGTAAAACCTGTGAAGCTGACTTATATTGGGATCATCCGAAATTCTAAAGATGAACAGAGAACTCAATGGCTGAAGAAGGTAAAGGAGCTTGGAAAGAAACAAAAATAAGCGGCCTGAAACTTTAAAAGAGATACAATGATCACTTTATCCGGCAATAATTTTTATTGTCAGATAAAGTTTCATTGGTACAGTGAAAATATCAACTGATTTGTCAGTTTTTCACAATCCTTTTTTCCCTTCAATCCAATAGGCCTGTGATTTTATACATTTGGATGAAACTCCTCTGGCTTTAAGAAATTTCCTGATCAGAGACATTCTTCCTCCGTTTCCGGTGAGGTAGAAAACAGCATCATCATTATAAATAGCTTCTTTTTCTTCCCTTAGAAAATCATTCAACGCTTCAATCATTCTCATTGTACTGTTTTTAGGACAATGATAGCCGTATAAATTCAGTTTTTCAAGAGCCGAGCACTCTTCCAGTTCATGAAGACAGATGAATATGGAATTATTTTCCTCCACAGCTTCTTTGATGGATAGCGAACTTCCCAATGAAGTTTCATCACCTACAGAAAAGTGAATTTTTGCATCGGGAGCAAAAAATTGTTTTCCTCTTGGCATCAGTAGTTTTATAGAGTCTCCGGCAGCAAGCTGGGTTACAAAATGGCTTCCCGCAGCGGATGCATCGTGCAGGTGAAATAAAACATCAAAAGTCCCTGCTTCCTGGTTGAAGTTGAAGGGTGAATAGTTCCGGAAATCCCTGCCATTGATTCTTATTCCTATTGCATACGCAGGTCCATAGGAAACGTCCTGCAAATCTGTTTTAAAACGTATAAGACGAAGATCATTCGTAATTTTTTCTATATGGATGACGGTACAGTCTTTAAATTTCGAGGACCAGACATTTTCTACAGTGTCATTGATCCATTTGGGTAAGCTTGGCATAAATCATTTTTATTGCAAAGGACGTTGCAAAATCAGAAAATACCGATAGCTGTTTCGGGGAATTAATTGGACTATTCGTGGTTAGTGTTTGTTTTTATGCTGATCCCGGAATTCTGACGGGGATTGGTCTTCCAGTTTGGAAAATAAACGGCTGAAATAGGTATGATCACTGTACCCCAACTCATAAGCAATCTCTTTTACACTTAGGTTTGTAAAAACCAGTAATCTTTTAGCTTCAATTAAAATTTCCTGATGAATCCAGTGTTGTGCGGGCTTTCCTGTTGCCTCACGAACAGCCTCCGTTAAATATCCTCTTGTGATATTTAAAGTTTCTGCATATTCAGATGGACTTTTCGAGGTTTTGAAATCCTTCCGAACCAAAGTTCTGAATGTTCTTGACAGTTGTAATGCTCGGCTTTCGCTGGATGCATGAGACACATTCTTCTGGGAATATATCAAAACAAACATTCCAAGGAATGCATTAAGCAATGACTGGACGACAAGAAATCCTTCTTTAGAGGAAAGCATCTCACTCGTATATGAGGTGTGAAGTATACTGGCTGTTGTATTTATTTTTTTGATAAGATTTTTATCAAGACTTAGCGGCTGTATTTCACCCAGACATTCATCGAAGAAAGAACGTACCATATCGGGCACAAGTTCCGCTTTAACGGCTACAAACCATCCGCAAACGTCTTTCATTAAAAGCCCCTGATGTACCTGTCCCGGCAATACACAGAAAATAGTGGAATCTTTTGCCTCAATTGTTTTAAAATCAACCATCATTCTCACATGGCCGCTTTCCATACAGGTGAAAATATAATGACTGTCCCGGTGTATTCCTTTATCCAAGAGAATATCCTCTGCATCCTGAGTACGTTCATCCATTCTTTTAACATGGAAGCGGTGGTGGGAAATACCGTTTAAATCATAGGTAGGAATGATCTGTTTCATCTGTAAGACTGTTGTGCAAATCTATATCATATTGTAAGAACAGAAAGTATTAATCAATCAAAATCCAAGTGATAATGTTCTTCAATGCATAGATTATTAGGTTTTTACCATTTACTGGGGACAAATACGCAACTGTAAAATTACGTATTTTCACGGTTTTACAACCGGAATATTAATATCAAATTCGCGTTGCATCATCATAATGCTTTCTTCAGATCAGATTTTATATGAATATACACCGGAATTCGGAACAGAAAGAAACCTGTTCCGGATTTTATTTTGCTCTTGAAAATGCCATTTTTATAGCCAGATAAGTCAATACACTGGCCATAAACCATTTTTGAACCTTTATCCATACCGGATTATTGGAAAAAAATAACGCTACTCTTGCTGCTGTGAGTACAATGATAAAATTAATGCTGAAGCTGATCAGAACCTGAATAACTCCAAGTTCAAGGCTCTGCGTGAATATAGAACCATATTCGGGTTTGATGAACTGGGGAAAAAAAGACAGGTAAAAGACAGCTACTTTGGGATTTAATACATTCGTTAAAAAACCAATGGTAAAAAGTTTTTTGGGACTGTCATGAGTTCCGTTTTTATCTACGTCAAAAATATTCCTGCTCTTGGGTTTAACAGCCTGATAAGCCAGGTATAAGAGATATACAGTTCCCACCATTTTGAGAACGGTATAAGCTAATGGAACAGCCAGTAAAACAGCAGTCAGACCAAAAGACACCATGATAATATGGAATAAAAACCCGCACACCACTCCGGCTAATGAGATAAATCCGGACTTTTTTCCCTGTGTTATAGATTTTGAAATCAGGTAAATCATATTTGGACCGGGGCTGATCACTAAAATGAGTGCCGCCAGAATGAAAAAGATAAGCTCGTGAAATGGAATCATTGGTCATTGGTATTTAAATGAGAGTATTCCCGGCACAAAGATACAGACTGTAGCTGATCCAATTTTATAAAAAATTGAACAAATATTAATTTTTGCTCAATTATATTTTATTTTCCACTTGAATGTGATTTAAAAATAAATAGCAGTCTGTTTTTTTTGTAATTTCAACACATAAAATAATTATCATTCACAAATAAATACTATCATGACTACTGAAAACATCTTTGAAGCCATCAGAAAATGGAAAAATCTTATTGATTCTTATAAAAACGGAATTCATACAAATGGGGCAGAAATTTTGAGTTTTTTAAATCAGGGAACTCATTTCAGTGTTTCAGGTGAGGAAATTGAACAATGGAAACAAAACCTTGGAACAGTAGAACTTAAGACGATCCATGCCTATGTAGGTATTCATGAAGAACAGTTGAAATTTTTTCTGATTGATTCTAAAAGTGATAAGGATGCCAATTTTAGTACTATCATTATTAAAGAATTTTCCCGAAACTTCACTGAAGAAAAGATGGAAAGCAGCAATGATGAAGAAGTGACCCCACCTCCCATTACAGCTGAATCTGCCATCAACCGTAATTTCAGATGGAATATGTTTGGCACCTCGTGGATAAAGGCTCAGAAAACAGAAGATATTTTTCAGCTTATTTCTATTCCGTTTTCAGATTATGACAAAATGGGGATTACAGGAGGGCAAACCTGCACCAGTTTCTTTGGACTTACTGATGATCTGGAGAAAAAAGATCCGGATTTTCCTTTTCATATCGAAATTATTACCGTGAAAAGTCTCGCTGTGAATCATATGAGTGAGACTGCGGAAAATTATTCTACCCCAAGACCTCCTTTTACCATTGATACTCTTAATGATTATCAACTTTTGAAGCAAAGCACCAGTGTTTTCGTATAACAGTTTATCCCTGTATTTACAAATTATTATCAACCTGGTCTTGTGTACAGGATTGATTCTATTGGTAAAAGAAGGGATAAAAACAAAACTTCCTGTGATTATACTTCTCTCAGGAGAGTTTATGCTGGAGCTGACGGACTTAGCGGACCGGATGATGAAATTAAATACACTCAATATTTACAACTATACATTGAGCCAGTTTTTTGGCTTAATGATTCTTACTGTGATTTATAGCAATTACTATATCCAGCTTTCCCGTGAATTAAAATGGATGATCTATGGGTATGCAATATTAGCATTGATTATTAATTTGTTGTATATACAAGACGATACACAGGTTACTTTCTATTCCAATATTATCAGCAGTATTATTATTTGCAGTTATGCCGCCTCTTATTTTATGAAGATCATCAGAGAAGGTAGGGCTGACAGGGATATGTTTATCGTGAATATCATCGTTTTCCTGTTTTTTTCTATTGAATGTATCATATCCACGACCTTTAATTTTTTAATCAGCAACCATCTGAGCTGGGTAGCTCCTATCTGGCTTTTCAGAGGGCTCCTGCTATTGTCATTTTATATTGCTTTTATTAATCTGGGATGTGGCGTTGGGAAAATCAGGATCAGATAGTTCTATGGATATGGATCGGTATTGGACTATTTTTTTTAACAACGTTATTCATTACGTTACTGGTCATTAATTATTTGAAAAGTATAAAGAAAAATAAAAAGAAAGTCTCTCAGCTGGTCCGGAACACAAAAAAGGAATATTGGGAGAATACACTGCTTTTACAGGAAAAGGACAGGGAAAGGCTGGCAGAAGAACTTCATGATAATATTATCTCACAGCTGAACCTCATCCGTCTGAATCTTACAGATAAAAATCCTGACGAGCTTAATGGTGATTTAAAAAGATCCATGCAGCTGATACGGGAATTATCCCATAATCTTACACCTCCGGATCTTGATGACATTGAGCTTGCAGATTTGATTGCAGATTATCTTGAACAGGTTAATAAAAATATAGAAGTTATTTATCACCACATCACCATAAATATGCCGATCAGCAACCCAGTGAAGCTGAATCTTTTCAGAATCGTACAGGAGCTGGTTACCAATATTCTGAAACATGCTGAAGCCACCAGAGTGGATGTATCCCTGAGAATATCCCTAAATTATCTGATGCTAACCATAGAAGATAATGGGTGTGGTTTTATCATGGGTACCCAATCGGGAGGTATCGGGTTGAGGAATATTCAGTCAAGAGCACAAAAAATTAAAGCAATCTATAAACTTAAAACACAGCCTGAAAAAGGCACAAAATTCATAGCCTGTATGGCAATACAATAAAAATAAACATGGAACACGCAAAAATTAAAATCGGAATTGTAGATGATGATCTGCTGTTTGTACAGCTTTTGAAAAATTATATTGATAACAACGGGAACTATCAGGTTGCCCTCACATCAACTGGTGGTTATCAGTTTCTCACTGAGGATACCGGATCTTTAGATATTCTGATTCTGGATCTGAGAATGACAAACGGTGACGGCCTTGAAGTCATGTCTGAACTGGCCAAAAGGGGAACTGAAACAAAAATTATTGTTCTTTCCAGTTTTTACCGCCGTTCCTTTATGGGACAGATGCTAAAAATGGGAGCTCATGCTTTTTTGCCCAAAGAAATTGAGTTAGAAGAATTGTTAGCTGTCATCAAAACCGTTCACCATACAGGACATTATTTTTCCAATGACCAGATTGATGTCATGAGAAGCCAGCTTTCCAATAAACTTCCTGAATTTCATGCCTTTTCTAAAAATGAGCTTACCGATAGAGAAATCGATGTCCTGCGTCTGGTCTGCCAGCAGCTGAGCACTAAGGAAATTGCCGATTCTCTTTTCATTTCTCCCAAAACGGTAGAGACCCATAAAACCAATCTGATGATCAAAACAGGTGTGAAAAACATGGCAGGACTTGTTATTTACGCAGTGCAGAATCAGGTGATAGATCCTCACGAAATCGTATTGTTTGATAAATAGCTTTATCCGCAAAAGAATCAGGGAGCACATGATGTACTCCCTGATAACAAGAAAATCTAAAAATACACTATAATTTAGGATTCAATACTTTAGCAATAGAAACCGCATCTGCTACAGTGTCCAGGCTATAGATCTGCAGAATACCCTGAGTGGTAGCGGCCTGACCTAAAATGTTCTGCTGGTTTTGTGCATTCACTGCATTTTCAAACATGATTCCTGTAGAATGGGCAGCTGACTGATATACGTTACTTAAAGCCATTGCAGGAGATTCTGCTACTACTTTTA
>JASLCD010000011.1 GCA_030146295.1 Chryseobacterium sp. | reverse complement strand
CCCGTTTCGTTTTTAATGTTTAGTCTCATAAAGATTTATGCAATACTACAAATATAAGTAAAGGTCTGTACCTATAAAACTTTTGCATTATTTTATGTATTAAATTTGATTTCCAAAATCAACACCCTTCAACAAAATTTCCTTGTCTGTTTGGTGAACTCTAGTGAATAGTTCCAAAAACATCTACAACTTACTATTTTCCATCTACATAAGAATAAAAAAACAGATAATCCTATTATTTAATTTCCTATATTAGTGATATAATTTTCGCGAAATTATAAACAATAAAACTTAACTATTAACACCAAAAATCAAAGTCATGAACAAGAACATTAAAGTGCTAAAACATGCACAAAAACTAGGTAGAGAACAACAAAAATCAGTAATAGGCGGAATCGCGGTAAGACCAAGATACTGCTGTGAATGGGATGCCGATGGAAAATGCATCATCTGGACATGTGGTAACTGTGTATGCCCATAATAAAAAAACGAAAACCTGCTTTTTCAAGCAGGTTTTCTTATCTCGTCCTATTTTCTTCTTCTGTTTTCTGAGTTTCTTTTACC
This sequence comes from Chryseobacterium sp., assembly GCA_030146295.1. Taxonomy (GTDB): domain Bacteria; phylum Bacteroidota; class Bacteroidia; order Flavobacteriales; family Weeksellaceae; genus Chryseobacterium. The sequence continues at coordinate 3,884 of JASLCD010000011.1, read as the reverse complement.
TGATATTTTGAGCTTCCAAGGGTATAACTGAGTGAAAAAACCACTCGGCTGCTATCCCACCAATGGGTAAAACGATTATCCATAATTTGTTTGTGTCGGAATTCCAGCCTCTGTTCGTATGAATCCAGCAAATTATTAAATCCGATTTTGGTGTTCAGTTTATGATCAAGCCATGATTTTTGCACCGATACGTCTAGGGTATATCTTGGTTTGATAATGTAAAGGCTATTTCCTGTTTTTGATTCATAATTGGCGAATATATTCACTGTAAATCCTTTGGGAAGTGAAAACACCTGATTCAGCCTCAATTCATAATTGTAAATATTCAATCTAAATACCTCACTCAGATAGGGCCTGAATTCGTAGTTGTAATATCCTGTGATCTGGGGAGTGATATTCCACCATTTTGTAACCCTGACCGGAAAGCTGGTTTCCAGAACTGCAAAGTTCCGATACGGAAGATTTGTGCCCAGATATTCTAATACATTCGTTTCCGGATTATAAAGCGGGTAACGGGTCATGACATCTTTTTCTTTTCCGACTGTAAAGCTTGTGATCCAGTTTTTATAGCGATAGGCTGCCTTGATCTGACTTGTAAAGGAAGGCAATAAATAAGGATTTCCTATCCAGTAATTTAGCGGACTGAAATAAAACCTGAAGGGGTTGAGTTGTGAAAAAACGGGTCTTGTTATTTTCCTGCTGTAGGAAAGAGAAAATTCACTGGACTTATTAAAGGTATAACTCGCGCTTAACGATGGCAGCCATTTCAAATAGTTTCTAGAAACAATGGAATCTACGGTAATTGCATTGGAAATACTGTTTGTATTTTCAAATCGTAATCCTGCATTGATCTGTAAGTTTCCTATTTTCTGTCTGTATGCCAGATAGCCTGCCCAGATTTTTTCTTGATATGAAAATACATTGCTTCTCGCAGGATCAAAGACAAACTGATTCCCGGCAGATAATGTATCATACCTGATGTTATTATGGGTATCTGAGCGGCTATATTTAATTCCTGCTTCAAGATCTGCACCATTGATTTTTTGCGAGAAATCTATCTGAGCGGTGTAAATATTGATTTTATTAATCAAATCAGATTTCCAGTATGAAAGAAGATGATCTGCCGCCTGATTTTTATTAATAAAATCATCTTTCTGCTTATTTTCAACTGAGAGATAGTTTCCTAAAAAACTGAATTTAAATCCTTTGCTTTGAAATGAGTAATCGGTGGTGATTCCATAATTATCCTGTAAATAATCGGTAGGGTTTTCACTGGCTGTATTCAATACTGTTTGGGTTTCACTTTTATCGGTAGTAAAAAGTGATCCGTTTCGTGTACGGTCATTGTCCCGGAAATTACTTCTCAGACTGATCCCTAGCCTGTTTTTCTCATTCAGTCTGAAATCTGCTCCTGCCTGGATATGATAGATCTTCCCAAAATCTTCCTGATAAGTATGGGTCCGCATGATATTAGTATTCGCTAACCGTTGCAAAGCCTGATAACGATAGGTTGAGATACCTTCATTATAACCTGTTTGAAGACTGTATGTCACTTTTCCTGTATGGTAAGATATATTGAATGTATTTTCCCGATAGTTGAATTTATTAATATATACATTGCCATTATAGCTTGCTTTCCAACCGAGACTGGTATTTTTTTTTAATTTAATATCAATAATCCCTTTAAATTCTGCATCATACTTTGAGGACGGATTGGTATTCACTTCTACGGACTCTACCATATCCGGAGATAAAGACCGTAAATAGGCCTGCAGTTCCTGATTGCTCATAACAACAGGTTTTCCATCAATAAGAACAGCAGGAGCTATTCTTCCTCCGATAAAAATTCCGTCTTCCTGATCTACTGTAACGCCGGGTGTTTTTCTTAGAACATCCAGAAGATGGGTGGAGGTTTTAAAGTCTTTATTTCCGGCAACAGACATCACCAGATTGCCATCGTTCAGTTTCATCTTTCGTGGAGCTGATTGAAGAACGACTTCTGAAATATTTGTGGTAGAAGATTTTGCCCGGGTCAGAGAATCCGAAACTTCTCCCTTTACAATTTGCTGTGCTTTTCCAAAAAATGAGATCAATAGCAGGAATAGCAAAAGCCATAGTTTGACGATCATAAATTTTAAATTTTATGAAGTCAAAAGTATCGGCTTGTCGTAAAAAAGCGGTTTTGAAATTGAAATTCCGCAGTACTGAATTATAAATTTGAACTCTGAAACCTAGGTTCTGTAAGGGTTTGCGATTGCTTATACAAAAGTGGTGTTGTATTTTTAATTTTCTTGAATGTAGAGAAAAAAGTAGATTTGGAATTAAATCCTACTTCATATCCTATCTCTTCAATTTTCAAATAGGACCCATTTTCTATTTTTTCACAGGCTTCATTGATTCTGTATTCATTGATGCAGGTAGCAAAACTTTTCCCCAAGTTATCATTCAGCAATTGGGAAAGCTGGTGAGAAGACATATTCATTTTTGAAGCAAGATCGCTCAGTTTTAAATTCGGATTCTTATAGAGTTCTTCTGTATCCATTAGTCTTTCTAATTTTGATACAAAACTATCAGCCTGTTCCCCGGAAATTTTTTTATTGGAATATCTTTCCGTTTCTTTTGCCGGAAGCTGCTGATATTTTTTATTAAATAAGATCAAAAAATTGGCATAGAGTACAAATGAAAACACCAAACTTCCACCTGCACAGTATATCTGTACCCATCCTGTAGAAATCAGCTGATAGGTAAGAAAGATAATGATATTGCTGGCCAGAATCGGGAGTACAAAGTTATTCGGACTTTTATGGTTTTTCTTAAGCAAAATATAATACTGGTAGACCGTAAGAAATATAAATACAGACCAGACTGTATAGATAAAAGTACCAAAATAGTGATCCCATGTAACAGGAAACACAAGATATAATAAGCCGACAACTCCTAAAATAAGGGTTAATATCCCCAACCACTTCTGACAGTTCTTCCGATCGAAATGGTCCTGCTGGAAGGAAGATTTCACATAATAATACAAAGCCGGTCCGGTAAAAAATAAGGCTGACAGCCCTAAATGTGCGATGATTCTGGGTAAATCAGGGTAAAAGTAAAAGCATACGGAAATCACTACTCTGGAGCTTAGCATCAAAAGAAGAAGCCCAAGGAAAAAGTCCGGCAGATATTTCAGTTTTTTGACAAACAACAGATAAATTCCCAGCAAAAGCCCATTAAACGCTCCTACTGCACTAAAGAAAAATAACATCTGTTGTCCGAAAGTCATGATTTGTTAGCTTTAATTTTAAATACAAATTGCATAAATAATTCGCACAAAAGCACAAATTCCTGCTCAATAGAAACGGACTTTAGTCCGTTTAATCAAAAAGAACAATCATTTGGTTTTAACCGAAACTTATATTATGCAAAAGTAAATTTAATCAATTATTGGATTGAATTCCAGATAGATTGATGTTTTCTTGAAAATTAATATGGGATATTTTAGATTTGGGCTAAAGCCAATGGAAGTTTTGTTTATTGGGTAACGGGCTAAAGCCCGTTTCTATTGATATTGATTATATCCTAGCCCCGATAGAAACGGTTACCCCGCAACACGCGCCGGAAATGCGGAGGAGTGAGGAGTATGAGTGGATAGCGGGAAATAGCTCCTGATCATTAAAAACAAAGAATCCCAAAGCAAGCTTTGGGATTCTTTTATGGTATAAGCAAATATTATCTGCTTGCAATATCGATGTAGTTTCTTTCCTGAGCACCTTGGTAAACCTGTCTTGGTCTTCCGATCGGGTCTCCTTTAAGTCTCATTTCTTTCCACTGAGAAATCCATCCCGGAAGTCTTCCTAATGCAAACATTACTGTAAACATTTCTGTAGGAATTCCTA
>JASLCD010000080.1 GCA_030146295.1 Chryseobacterium sp. | reverse complement strand
CAGAATATTGTATCCTCTATATGAGTAATTGATTGCATCTACAGAAAAAATACCAGAGCCTTTCCATACCACAACACTATAGTTTTCAGTAGTAAATTCGGTGGGAAAATCTGCGGTAGAGTAAGTCTGGATTTTTATTTGCATGATGAAAATTGATCGAAATAACCGTTTTAAGTTAGAACAAAACTACTAAAAAAGGAGCACTTTAAAAGTGACAGAATAAAGTAATAATAGTAATTTAAATAATATTACAAATTAAACACAACTAATAGATATTCATTTACTTATAAATAGTATAAAATACGGTTTTCCACAATTAAAAACAAAAAATTATATATAAATTTAAATTACAAATTTTAAAATTAACGCATTATGAAAAAATTATCGCGGAATGAATTGAAAGATTTAAAAGGTGAAACATCTTATGGTGATATGTGCAGTACTGGCAACAATGATATTTGTGCTCAGTATGGGCTTGAATGTGGGCTTTACATTGGAAGAGATAATTCCGTAGGAGAATGGGCTGCTTTTAGATGTATGTAGATAATTTACCCCCTCTTTTTTGTAAAAGAGGGGATTTATAATAAACTAAAAATGTATAATAAATATACTTTTAAAAAAGTCATTTTACTTCTTTTTTACCTTGCATATATTATTGTTCCTTCTCAAAGTTTGACAATTATGTATGAGCTTGTCTATAAACCTTCAACATTATATAAAAACACAAAATCAAAAATATATTATCTGGATATTCTAAATAAGGAATCAGTTTTTCGTGATGATACAAGAAAAAAATCAGATTCTATGATCTATTATGGAAATGGCTATGGAATGGGTTATCCTAATATTAATGAGCAAATATATCTGAAAAAGAACCTAAAATCAAATCAATTTTTCAGATATTTCACATCAATGATAAGCAGAGATAAATTTTACATTCCAATTACTAATGTCATGAATTGGACATTATCTGACGATACCAGAATGATTGGAAATATAAAATGTCAAAAAGCTAAAACAACATATGGAGACAGACATTGGACAGCATGGTTTTCTCACGAGATTCAAATATCAGAAGGACCATATATATTTCATGGTTTGCCTGGCTTGATTATAGAAATATATGATGATAAGGAAGATTATTCATTCCGATTAATTAAAACTCAAAAATTTGACCATAAAAATTTATATACATCAGAAGAGAATGGTGGAAAAAAAATCAATTGGGGAGTATTCAAAAAGCTTATGCAGGATTTCTATAATGATCCTTATGCATACATAAAAACATCAGGATATAAAGCAATGACTGATGATGGAAATGGTGGAATGAAAAAGTTAAATTTCAGAGAATCAACTTTTGAAATTCAAAAAAGTTTAAGAGAAAAAAACAATCCTATAGAACTAAATCAAAAAATTGATTTTAAATAAAATTATCAAACACTAATTCACAAATAAAGCCGGAAAATTCCGGCTTTATTTGTATTTGTTATTCTAATGTTACAACCCGATTACCGGCATTGAAAGCATTAATATATTTTCGTTTTCTTCAAGACCGTCAAGAGGTTCAATGATTCCTGGTCTGTTAGGTTGAGACATTTTCATCGTGATATCGTCAGAACCTAAGATCGTCAGCATTTCTGTTAAAAATTTAGAACTGAATCCAATATTGATATCTTCTCCGTTGTAGTCACAAGGGATCTGCATGTCTGCTTTGTTTGCATATTCGGTATCTTCTGCATGAAGGTGAAGAATATTTCCGGAAAGCTTGAATCTTACCTGATTGGTAGATTTATTGGACATGATAGAAGCTCTTTTGATCGCTCCTAATAAAAGATTTCTGTTGATTGTCAATACATTCGGGTTTTCCTTTGGAATTACCGCCGTATAGTTTGGATATTTCCCATCAATCAGTCTACAGATCCAGATATGCTTACCAAAAGTAAACTTAGCCATATTCTCATTGAAGTCGATGGTAACGTCTTCGTTGGAACTTGCCAGAATATTTTTGAAAATGTTAAGAGGCTTTTTAGGCATGATAAACTCCATCGGCTCAGCATTCATAAGATCTGCTCTTTTGTACACCACCAATCTGTGGGAGTCTGTAGAAACGAAATTGGTTTCGTTTTCTCCAAACTGGAAAAGAACTCCTGTCATTACCGGACGAAGAGAGTCGTTACTTGTAGCGAATAGTGTGTTTGTCAAAGCTTCAGATAAAACCCCAGCCGGCATTGTAACACTTTGTGAAGCGTCAAATTCTGGCAATTCAGGATAGTCATCAGCATTGTCTAATGCTACTGCGAAATTATCTTTTTCATCTAAAATCTCAAGCTGGCTTCCTGTACCTTCGGCATTGTCTTTTACAACAAATGTCAGAGGCTGTTCACCATAGGTCTTGATAAAATCCTGAAAAATTTTAGCAGGAACAGCAAATTTACCTGTATCATCAGACTTTACTTCCAAAGAAGTAACAAGAGTTGTCTCGCCGTCAGATGCTGTAATGGTAACATTATTTCCGTCTAATTCAAAAAGATAGTTTTCTAAAATCGGTCTCGATTGAGAGCTTGATATTACGCCACTTACAGTTTGCAACGCCTTCTGCAGTTCACCACTTGAAATAATAAATTTCATAGATTTATAAAATAAGTTTCTACAAATATAATAAATAGATACAACAAAGAAAAGAATAATATGGAGGAGTTTTTAACAAAGATCCTTAATTTGTTTTGAGTCTTGACATTATGGTTATATTTCTCCCGATCCTGTAATTTACATCAAAATATTCATCAGATTCCGATTCGTATTGACGCTTTTTCCCTTCAAAACCTATTAAAACATAAGTATTCCAGGCAAAACAGAATAAATATTGATTATTTTCTTTTATAATACCGTATTTCAAATATAAAAGATAATTCACAACAATCAAAATACAAAGCCTATCTTTGTCTGAAAAGATTGAAATCATGCAAAAACCTCCCATTCATAAAAGTTTTCTCAATGCTTTCAGGGGTGTTTTCATGATGGTAAAAACTGAAAGAAACTTTCAGATTGAGCTGCTGGCATTCTTTGTCAATCTCTTCTTTATTTTTTATTTCAGACTGAACAACACAGATGCGGCATTGGTTTTCATTGCTTCTTTCGCTGTTTTAAGTGCTGAAATTTTCAATACTGCGATTGAAAAGATCTGTGATATGATTCAGCCTGATTTTGACAAAAGAATCGGCTTTATTAAAGATATTGCGGCGGCGGCTGTAGTGCTGACCGCTATTGCATCGGTGATTGTCGGGATTTTGGTATACTGGAAATATGTTTTCGGGTAAAACTGGGGAATTGTTGACAAATGCTGCTAAACCACCCCGTCAAGAATTCTTTGAATTTTTGCCACCCCTCCAGAGGAGGGGAATTTCACGTCTTCAGTTCAAAAGTCTGTGAAAGCAGAAAATTTTTCACTTTTTTATTTCACAGCGATGAAAATATCTACTCCGGCATCTGATGGGTTTTGTGCTTTTGTTCCATAGACTTCAAAATCGGCGGTAAATATTCTTCCCAGATCCATTTCCCAGATTTTCAGCCATTCATTGATGACCAATCCATTTGAAAGGTCTCCTTTTGTGGTAAATTTCACATAATCTCCGCCGTCAAATGAATAACCTGCCATTCCTTCAGGGATACTATCCAGGTTTTGTACTTTACATCCAAGAACTGTTGTATAAGGCTTTGTATGGTCTTTTTCGTAATCTGTATAGATGGAATAAATGGTATTGTCTATCTTATTTGGAATTGAATTGAGAATATCTCCGCTGATCAATTTTTCCCATAACACAGGAATATCTTTTGCTGCCTGTCCATTTTCATTGGTTGTTCTTACTGAGATTCCGATAACCTTAAAAGGTTCTACTTTCACGTTATTCATTTTTTGATTTTTTGTTGTAAGACAAAGGTAAGGACAGGTTGTGACAAGGTGGTGTCAGGAGGTTTTAAAAAATGACTGAATAGGATATTGTTTTTAAATTTTGGCTAAAGCCATTTGAATGTTAGGTTTCAGATAAACGGGTTAAAGCCCGTTCCTATTGAATATTCATTGGTGTATTAGGAAATCATTATTTGTGTTTAAAATGTAATTTATCTACACTAAGACCTGTTACCAAAGCTATTTACGGTGTCTTTGCCCATTCCCCAGGAATCTAAATTAATAATCTGCTCTATCTGCGAAATCTGCGAGAGAATATTCAAGTTTAGATTCCTTGCTTTGCCCGGAATGATAAATATGCCGTTGAAATTTTATCAGAGATAAAATCACCTGAACTTAGTGTTTCTATTTCTTGTTTGAGATTGCTTCGCTTTGCTCAATGATTATTTACCGACGTAAATAAATCCCTTCTTGCCGGATTTAAAAACGGTTTCTATTCTTTTATAATCATCTACCTCATATTCATCCGCCTGAAGGATTTCTGCTTCAGTCACTTCAAAAAGCATCCCTTCTGCCTGATCATCGTTATTTCCTGAAAACTGAAGTACAGGATGGTATTTCTGACCGCTTTTTCTCAGTACTTCAGGGTCTGTAATTTCAAGCATGTTTACTTTATAGCCAGATAAGATATCTTTTTCACCTTGTAAAAGTCTTCCAAAGGTTTCCATTTGAACCTGCTCTTTCTGTAAGGTTCCGTAAGAGAATAAATGCGGCATTATAAATATTTTTCAATGATGGGGATTGCAGTTTCAGCCATTATTCCATAGCCTTTTTCGTTAGGATGTACACCATCTGCAGACAGTAAAATCTCTTTATCCTCTAAAAAAGCAGCATAAAAATCAATATATCCCAGTGAATGTTCTGCTGCAAGATCTTTCAGAATTTGATTATAGACAATAACATCTCCGTTGATTCTTTTTTTCCCGGAACTTACCATCACTCCATCTACTTTTTGAGAGAAAGGGAGAATACTTACAAGATAGATTTCATTGGAAAATTCTTTGGCATGCGCGATGGCAGTACTCATGTTATTCTTGAATTTTTGAGGATCTACGATCTGTATTCCATCTTTTGCGGCGAGATCATTGGCTCCGTAGCTTAAAAAAATGATATTTCCATCGGCAGAATTTCTTGCGGCCAATTCGTGGGGAAGTCTTTTCAGTAATCCTTCTGTTGTTTCTCCTCCTATTCCCAGATTGAATAAGATGAGCTCATCTCCATTTCCTTCGTGAAATTGCTGCAGGGCATATCTTTTCAGAATATCTACCCAGCCTCCAAAAATGCCGTCATATTCCCCGTAGGTAATGCTGTCACCGAAGAACAGCCCGTAAGTAATTTTCTTCATTCAACTTCTATTGTTTCCTTTTTTGTTAAAGTAAAAATAGTGAGAAAAATTATTAATATCTTTCAAATTGCATAGTTTTTAACGCAAAAGGCACAAAGTATTGATATTAATTCAAGTTTTCGTTCGCAAGGGCGTTTCACTCAGCAACAGATGTATTTTTACTCGTGTTGTACGAAGTGATCTGAACCATTATGATCTGTGAAGAGATGAAGAATTATAAAGGTAATAGCTTTACTATTCTTAATGGCTTAAAATCGTTGCTCATTACCGTTATTCCAGTCTCAATATAATATTGGCATGTGATTCTATTATTTCCGCCAGAATATCAAAAAGTGTCTGCCCTTTTCCTGAGATCAATTCGTCTAATTTCTGCTGAATGAATTCTATGTTGAAAGGTTTTCCCTGCCTGATTTTATTTTCATAGAATTCACGGGTAGCAGTAAAGCCTAAATCCTCTTTTGATTTCCGGGATTCTTTCCAGATGATTTCTGTTTCTTCTTTGCCTTCGATTACTCCGAAACCTCCATACAGGATATCATCAAAGCCGTCCAGGGTGCCTACTTTCCAATCCACATCTTTCATCAGAACATGCGAAACTTCTTCGTAGAAACCGGCTAAAGACGAAAAATGACCGCCATGGATGACGATCATTTTTCTTGTATTGTTATTTGAAGTATTCAACACCGTTT
>JASLCD010000487.1 GCA_030146295.1 Chryseobacterium sp. | reverse complement strand
AGTACGTACAGGCCGATAACGACTTGCGCGGCTGTCGGAGCGATTCGATACCAGGGGCGCGTTGTTGGGATTTTGGTTGTCACGATTTCTCCTTGTTTGGTTGTGGGTACTGCCTCAGTGCTTAACCCGGCTCGGGGCCGGGGATGGGTTATTCAACTATTTTTACACCGATATCAATGTAGTTGTTGGCCCAGAAAGTGGCTAATTCATCGAGATATTCCTCGCGCTCTTTTTCATCCATGCTATCCCACAGTTCGTCATCAATCACTTCTTCATTTTCGCGGCTTGCGTTAGCGAATCCGATGCTTAAACTCAGTTTTACGGTTGGCATTGTGTTTCTCCTTCTTGGTGGTGGTTGAATTACTCAGGGAAGTCCATCAGCGGGGCCTTGTAGACGGTCCAGCCAAACCAGCCAATCAGGCCGGCGTAGATGATAAGGATTGCGTAGATGCTCATTTGATGCTCCAAATTATGCGACGATTGTCGCTGATGGGTTGCTACTCTGCGGCACGTAGTCTGTCAAGCGCATTACGCAATGTGCTTGCCCAGTCATAAAATCCATACCATGCACAAAATTCTTCAAAAGCTTTATCGCCTGACATTTTCTTTATTTCATCATCGCTATTGCCACGTTCACGCAAAGCATCAAGAACGTATTCTGGGATTTTATTGATATCCATTACTTTCTCCGATTAGCGCGCCGCTATGCAGCGCCGATGAAGAATGTTAGCAACCTACAGCAATTCGTGTCAACAACAATTTATGCACAGTGTTGTAAATCTATGTGTTGCTAACGGAAACATGATGCGCTACTATATTCCATGTACCACTCATCAACCACAGGAGATTTACATGCCCAAGAAATACGACCAAGAACACCCGCTACTGGATGCAATCATTAGCGAGAAGGATCTGTATAACGATGCGCACCTAGCCCGCTTCATGGGGTACAAGCCTGGTGTCATCAGCAAAGTCCGCAATGCCAAGGTGCACGTCAGCGACGAATTCCGTCTGCGTGTCATGCGCCGTACTGGCTGGGCGCTGTCGAAGGTTGACAAACTCTGCCCGCCTGATGGTGCCTGATGCGCAGCAAATACGTCACTCGCCAGTTCCTGCTACGCGACGACCGTGTGCGTGAGAACTTGCTCAACGTGGTGCGCAATCTGCCGCTGGATGCTGCTTTCCCGCTTGAGGTAGTAGTACGTGAGCAGATCAAGGGTCGCAAGCCTGACGCCAACGCCCGTATGTGGGCCGGACCGCTCCGTGATATCGCTGAACAGGCGTGGGTAGAGGGCAAACAACACAGTTCTGAGGTCTGGCATTCGTACTTCAAGCGCGAGCTGCTGCCAGAGGAATATGACCCAGAGCGCTGCAAAGAAGGTTACGTCAAGTGGACGTATGATCCTGGCGGTGAGCGGGTTTTAGTCGGAAGTAGTACGCAGTTGACGGTCAAGGGATTTGCCGAGTATCTGACCGCCATAGAAGAATTCGGCGCATCACTGGGCGTTTTGTTCAGTGCAAGTCCAAATGAATAATTAGGGAGATTAACCATGAAATTAGATTTTCCAGAACAGACGGCAGAGCAAAAAGCAGTTGATGCTGCTCGCCTGAGAAGAAAACTTGATGACCAAGCGGCGCTCACCAAGCAAGAACAAATCCGCGCATTTAGTACGGCAGCGCCAGTAGTCACTGCTAAGCTCGTAATCGATCCATTGAAAGTGCAGCTGATGGCGCACTACGAAGCGCTGACGACCGACTACGCGCGCCGTCTCGCTGTCCAACAACTCGCAGGCCTGGCTGGGCTGTGCGGCAACTGCAAAAAGGGGTAATAGCATGTCAACCTGCAAACGACAAAACCTGAGAATGATGCTGATGGTCTATGAGCACATCCGCGCCAACCCCGGCACCACGATTCACGGAATTTGCGCAGTGCTGCCAATGGCAGTGTCCACCGCGCGCGACTGGTGCAACCGCCTGGCCAATGATGGCTTCCTTGAGGTGGTCATCGCTGGCCGATGCTTTGGCCGCAACCAGGCATCGCGGTTCTTTGTGGTGGAGAGCAAGGGCGCGCCTACCGCGTTGGTTGGCAGCTCCAGGCACCAGGGCCTGAAACGAAATCAGCCGGACGAAGAAGAAGTGGTATCGCGTCGGTTTGTGAAGGACTGGACGTGCGATGCGAAGCGCGATCCGCTGGTGGCTTTTCTCTTCGGCGAAGCGCGGGCGGCGGCATGATTAACCAAATACATTTCGGTGACTGCCGTGAATCACTGCGCGCTATGTACGCCGCTGGCGTCAAAGTGCAAACCTGTGTCACCTCGCCGCCGTACTTCGGGCTGCGTGACTATGGTGTTGATGGGCAGATCGGCCTGGAGCCAACCCCCGACGAGTTTATCGCTGAACTGGTTGAGGTGTTCCGCTGTGTGCGTGACGTGCTGGCCGACGACGGTACGCTGTGGGTGAACATCGGGGACAGCTATTGCAGCACGGCGCCAGGCACACGCAATGCGCCTCAGACAAAAGGCTGCGCTGCCAAGCCTGAGCAGTGGGCGAATGCGCGGCCAAAAACACCCGATGGAATGAAGCCGAAAGACCTGATCGGCATTCCGTGGATGCTGGCGAAAGCGTTACGCGATCCCTACTACACAGGGAAAATCAAACGGGAAGTTGACCGCGTGTGGCTTGCCGCAATGGTCGATGGCGAAGGATGCTTCTACATCCACAAGCGGCAGGCAGGGCAGCACGCGGGCGATGGATACATGCGTAAGACTGACACCTATTCGCCTGCGTTTGAAGTGGCGAACACTCAGCTTTCTATTATCGAAAAGTGCATGGCTATCGCTGGCGTCGGCAGCATCATTCGCCAAGACAAAGACCGGCGCCAGCCTATTTACCGCTGGACGGTCCGCAGCGATGAGGCACGGCAAATAGCCGCCGAGATTTACCCGCACCTGGTGGCGAAGCGGCAGCAATGCCGCGTCATCTGCGCCATGCCGAATAGTGGCGACATAGCTGTGTCCGCATGGCTGGCGATGAAAGACCTGCACGCCGGGATCGAATCGAAGATTGATTTCCCTGCGCCGAAATCCATGTGGGAGTCGGGCTGGTACTTGAGGCAAGAAATAATATGGGCGAAGCCGAACCCGATGCCGGAAAGCGTCACCGACCGCTGCACCAAGGCGCACGAGCAAATTTTCCTGCTATCGAAGTCGCCTCGTTATTTCTTCGACCATGAGGCAATCAAGGAACCTGTAGCAAAGGCAACTGTTGCGCGCCTCTCTCAGAACGTCGCCGCACAGCGAGGAAGTGATCGAGTTCCCGGGAAAACGAATGGGCCGATGAAGGCAGTACGCAGCAAGGCGAACAGCTTTAAACGCGAAGGTTCAAAGCGGGAACAGGTAATTCCAGGCCAAACTGTCGGCACGCATCGCCCCGACCGTAAAGAATCGGAATACGATCTCGACACGCGCAACCGCCGTAGCGTGTGGAGCGTAGCCACCAAGCCATACAAGGGCGCGCACTTCGCCACGTTCCCGCCCGCGCTGATTGATCCGTGCATCCTGGCCGGAAGCGCGCCGGGGGACGTGGTGCTCGATCCGTTCATGGGTAGCGGCACTACGGCAGCGGTGGCGATCCAGCACGGCCGCCAGTTCATCGGTTGCGAACTGAATACCGACTATGGGCCGCTGCAAGACCAGCGCATCGCAGAAGCACGCGGCCTTACTGCGCAAGCGAGTTTGATATGAAGCGTTCGCCCATGAAGCCCAGCACCAAGCCGCTGGTCCGCACTGGTTTCATTCCTCCAGAACCGAAGCCATCACCAGGCCCACGCAAACGCCGCTGCCAGCACTGCAAAACGCCTTTCCAGCCATTCCGATCACTTGAGGCATGGTGTAGCCCTGAATGCGGCGCGGAGGTCGCCAAGGCCCGTTTGATGAAGCAAGAGCGGAAGTCTGATAAAGCACGTAAGCAAGCGCTGAAAACGCGCCAAGAATGGCTCAGAGAGGCGCAGAAAGAGTTTAACAAGTATATCCGTATGCGAGACCATGCGGAGCCTTGTATCAGCTGTGGGCGCTTCCATGCTGGTTCCTACGATGCTGGCCACTACCGCAGTGTTGGTGCGCAACCGGCCTTGCGCTTTGATGAGAACAATGTGCACAAGCAGTGTGTGCCCTGCAACCAGCACCGAGGTGGCAACATCGTTGAGTACCGCATCAGGCTATTGCTAAAAATCGGCCAAGTCGCTGTCGAATGGCTCGAAATGGAGCATCCACCGATGAAACTGGATATTCCCGCTATCCAGTCGATCAAAATGAAGTACATGCGTAAGTGGAAACAACTTGAAAAGGAGCTGCAAAATGACACGTAACCTTGAATCGTTACAAGCCTATAACGAACTCTGCTGGCGCATGAGCTTCGTTATCTACCGTGGCCTGATGTTCCGCTGCGGTGTACGGGTGCTCAAATGAGACTCATAGCACTATCCGACTTCGTTGGCAGCGATGATCCTATAGACCCCGCCAGCATGCGTTTTAAGGCCGTAGCGGCGCTTGCTGGGCGTCCTGACTGCTCTGGTTGCGCATTCCGTGGGCAGCGCTCCAAGGTTTGCAAGGAAGCGACTAGGCTGGCTCTGCGCGCCGATCTGCCTGACTGTGACGAGGGCTTTATCTACGTGCCGATTGTTGTTGACCCTCGTCAACTCACCATCGTTTAGGAGTCATCATGCTAGACAAATTCATCAACGGCGTCTGCCTGTCCATCACTGCAATGGTAGCAGTCGGCTACGCTATCCTGGTCCTCTACGGCGCTGCGTTTGCGCTGGCCATCATCTGGACAGTGTTGCAGGTAGTTCTGTCGTTTTTCCGCTAATCAGCGGATTGCAGGAAATATATATTGCAGGAAATTGTGTGGTCGTGTAGGATTTTGCTTACGTGCTTGGCGGCACAAAAATGAACAGAAGAAGCGTTTCACATAGGAATCTCCCGGTTTGTTCATTCCGGGCCGCCAACCAGATTTTTCTGGAGGTTCCTAGGTGAAGCGCTTTTTTTTCGCCTGTACCGTCAAGCAAGTCGTACTCCACACGTTAGTAAGCGCTAATCCTGGCGGCGTGGAAGAAAAGGGCAGAGAGCGCACAGAGTATCGTGCAAGGTGCAATTCCTAAAACCTCTCGGGCTGGCGTGAATCCTGCGGCCCAGGGCATAACGAAGATTCGTTAGCTGGCAGGAGTCCTGTTTATCAGGGGTGACGTCCAATCCTCTCTTACTCCGTCTATGGGGTTAGGGGGCGATTGGGTGAACGATACAATATCACTAGGAGAAGAAGATGGAATGTCAATACGAGCTGGAAGATTTCAAAAGCTGGATGCAGGAATTCAGCGCGCCTAGATGGGCAAGCGCTGATGCTCAGGCTATCGCAAAAGAAGCATGGTTTGCTCGCGCTCGACTGGATGCGATGTCGGAAGAAGGATTGCCGATCCCTGACGCATGGCTTCACACGATGATTATGGATGGCGCTCAAAAAAATATGGCCGTGGATTTTGATGAAGATAGTCCATGGGGAGCCCCGGGTATCAATCATTCTTCGGATTATCCAGTGATCAATCAACGTCTGTATAGCGCTCATACCGTCATGATAGCAATCATGCTTGAGCGCCTCGCATGCGCTGCCATCGTTGAGGGGATTGATAACTGTTTTAACCCTATGACTGCAATGGATGCAGCTGACGCAATAAGAAATAGAAACCATGGGAAGACTTTTTACGAGTCCTATGTGCAGCCAAAAGAGATTGAAGAAAAAGCATGGGATTATTTTGACCCTAAAAAACAACTGATTCGGTCTGATGATTCGAATAAAGGGGTAAGTGCTCCGACTCGCACTCACTTCAAAAATGGTTACAAGGCCGCGCTTGGCAATTTGCGCATTAATGCAGAACTTATTGAGTGCCTAAAACATGCAATTAAACAGAATCAGTGTGACATGCTGATGACCGGCGAAGAACTGAGAAAATGCGAGGCCGCTATCAGGTTTGCAGGAGTACAAAATGACAAATGACCGCCATTTATTGGAAATGGCTGCCAAAGCTGTTGGCTTGAAACTTGAGGGCGATCTTTATAGTAACCCTGGGCCATGGGTGCCAATGTATTATGAAGGCAAAACTTATTATTTATGGGACCCACTAAATGACAATGCTGATGCTTTTAAGGCTTTGTCTGATATCCCTAGGGATATGCTAATAACTTTTATAGGGAAAACAAACGAAATAGGCATTGATGTATTAGGTGGTGATAATCATTGGTCGATAAAATTGTATGAGCATGTTGACGATGATAGGGCTTATTCAATGCGTCGCCTCATTGTTAGAGCATTAGCTGAAATTGGAAAGACGATGCCATGATCTTACCTGACTGGATTCCAGCCGAAGCCTGGGCCGGCTACGTAGAAATGCGCAAGAAAAAGCGCGCAGTGATGACAGACCGCGCAATTAAGCTGAAGATAGACGCGCTGGCTGCGTTTATGGCGAATGGTGATGACATTGCTGCTATCCTTGACCAATCCACTGCAAACGGCTGGACTGACCTGTATCCACTAAAAGAACGCCGCGCCACGCCGCGCCCAGTGTTCGACAATTCGCGGCTTGGCAAGCACGGCCAGGCTACTGCTAACGCTGCACTTGATTGGCTGGAGGGGAAATGAAA
>JASLCD010000057.1 GCA_030146295.1 Chryseobacterium sp. | reverse complement strand
ATTAATATCATCAAACTTAATAGAATCCCCAACTTTCTGCTTTTTCTCTTCTAAGAATAGCTGAATGTTATTTTCCCAGATATTATAGATTCCCTGGAAATCACTTCCCATACCAATTGGCAAAGAAAGCGGACAAACAGTTAATCCCAACTTCTGTTCTACTTCATCCAGAAGATCAAAGGCATCCTTACCCTCACGGTCAAGTTTGTTGATGAATACCAGCATCGGGATATTTCTCATTCTACAAACCTGAACCAGTTTTTCGGTCTGCTCCTCAACCCCTTTTGCAACGTCAATAACAACAATTACGGAATCTACAGCCGTTAGAGTTCTGTAAGTATCTTCTGCAAAGTCTTTGTGACCAGGTGTATCGAGAATGTTGATTTTATGGTCTCTATATTCAAAAGCCAATACGGAAGTTGCTACAGAGATCCCTCTCTGTCTTTCAATTTCCATAAAGTCGGAGGTCGCTCCTTTTTTTATTTTGTTGGATTTTACCGCACCCGCTTCCTGGATTGCACCCCCGAAAAGAAGTAGCTTTTCCGTAAGGGTGGTTTTTCCGGCATCCGGGTGGGAAATGATCCCGAAGGTCTTTCTTTTTTGTATTTCTTTGATTAAGTCTGACATATCGTATTTTGAAGTTGCAAAAATCGTGATTTTTTGCGAGGTTTTCAAATTTAAATGAAGACAATATTAATTAGACAGAAGAATAGAAGGATATTCAGGTTTCAGAATGATGAATATAGCTATGAACCGGTCATTAGCTGCCTTTTCTTCAATGCAGCTTATCAAACTAATATTTTTATCAGCAGCATAAAAACATACATCAGTCCGGCAGCAATCAGGATAATAATAGCTGCCATGATGTATTCAAATATCCCAAATTCAGTTTTTTGCGGTTCTGAAGTAAGATTATACTGTTGAATCGTCTGCTGACTTATTCTCAGATCCGGCCGGAAGTGTTGAATTCCCTTTAGAAACTGATGATACAACTCATATTGATTGCTTAGAATCACCAGTTCAAAATTGAAGTCAATAGTTGTTGGGACAATGTCACCAGCTTCATTTTTCAAATAAACTTGTAATGTCGTCTTGCTGTATTTTACGGTCTGGGTATTATAGACATGTACATCGCAAGATAAATTTTGGGCAGGCTGAAGATCATTATACAAAACAGTCTCAATAATAATATGACGGTTATTGTAAAAGGTGACTCCTTTTTCATCTATAACAGCTTTGCGGTTCTTTTGCTTTTTTCTGTAAGTTAAAGCCATTATCAAAGCTATGCAGCAAAACATAAGAAGAAGCTGGGCAATAAGAAGTGTGAAAAAAATACCAGGATCATGCTCCAAATACTGCCTTAAATTATTGTAAATAAAATTGAAAACAACCCCGATTACAACAATGATCAGAATGACGGCTATCCACATAATTCCCATTAAAAACCAGGTAATGGGTTTATTGATTTTAGATTCTATAGTCTGGAATTTTTCAATCATATTAATTCTTGATTTCAGTTACTAAAAAAACAGATCCAATGATCAATCCTGTAATAATAAGGGCTGAAAGGATTAAAAGCCAGCCTCCAAGAGAAACCCCTTTGCTGTTCACCTTCCATGTTTCTGTATCAATAGAATAGCTTCGGAAAACGAGATGGTCTACCTTTAAATCAGGGCGGAAAGAGATAATCCCGTGCAGGAAATGGGCGTACAACGTATATTTATTTTTTACAACTTTCAGAGGAAGATTCATATCAATACGTCTCGTAGCTTCCTCTTTTTTATCTGATAGAATGGTTACTTCCAGTAAAGGAGCAATACCTGATCCCACCGGATTGACTGTGTAAATATCAAAATTCTGTTTTGAAGGCCGGAGATCTGTATAGAGTATCTGATCTGTAATTTCATTTGTTGAATTATAAAATAAAAGTCCAGTTTCATCAACCACAATTTTATGAGCTAGTTTTTTTCTTTTGATCATATAATAACGGATAACAGGAATCAGAATCAGCAATGAAAGTCCCCAGCCTATCAGGGCAGGGTATAACATAGCTTCAAATCCTCTTTTGTAAATTCCGTAAACTGGCCCTAAAACGAAAAGCGCAGTGAAAGGAATAAAAATAACAAAGAAAAGGGTATTCAGCAGAATGGCTGGCAATAGGTTTGTTGTAGACTCAATCCTTTGAAACGGAGATTCTGTATTCATTTTGTGATGTTCATGGATAAAAGAACGAAAATAAGAAATTCCTTTTTTAGTTGCCTGACGCAGTCAAAAAAATTATCTTTGTTTCTAATAAACTTTTACAGAGAAAGGATGGAAAATAGCAAATATCCGAAGTTTACGTTTACATGGTTTGGCGGTGTTGTTTTGGTGGTTGGATTATTCGTGGGAACAATGGCCGTTTCTTTATTCAGTACTTTTTGGAAAGTTGTTTTCAAAGAAAATCTTGAACTCAAAGAATGGTTTCTGATGGTTGTGAATTCTGTAGGGTTCCTTACGGCTATTGCCTTTTTTGACTTTTTCATCGTAAGACGTACCACTCAAAAAAAGCTGAACTTCAATTTATCATCAGTTAATTTTTCCACCTATCTTCTCATCTTTCCAATGATGACGGGGATGATGTTTATTTCTGAATTTATTGCCGCTCAGATTCCTACAACAGGGCCTTTTTTCGGTGATTTTTATGAATATTTTACCCAACTGATGAGCCAGCTCACCGATAATCCTGTAATAATGATCATCATGACCGTAATTATGGCTCCAATTTTTGAGGAAATTATATTTCGAGGGATTATCCAAAAAGGACTGATTAATAAAGGAGTAGAACCCTGGAAAGCAATTTTGTATGCTTCCATTATTTTTGGAGTGGTCCACGGAAATCCATGGCAGTTTATCAGCGCTGTGATGCTGGGCTGTGTGCTGGGATTGGTTTATCATAAAACAAAATCTTTACTGATGCCTATACTGCTGCATGCGTTTAATAATCTGGTGCTCTCACTATTGGTACTGTATGGTAAAGATGAAAGTTTTGCCAAGGTTTTAAATATTTCAGAATGGGTGGTTCTGGCTGCCGGAATTGTACTTTTCTCTTTATTCTATTATCTCTTTATGAAAAAGTATAAAGTACATTATGCCGAAATGTAATCTACCCGAGCTAAAAAAAGTAAAATTGAAAATGAATATAGAAATGGAATTATTAGTAGCTACACACAACGAACATAAAAAAGAAGAAATCCAACAAATCCTGGGAAGTGATTGTGTTGTGAAAAGTCTTACCGATTACGATATTCACGAAGAAATTGTGGAAGATGGAGATTCTTTTCATGCCAATGCTCTTATCAAGGCAAAATACTGCTTTGAAAAAACTGGTATTCCAAGTTTGGGTGATGACAGCGGACTGGTTGTAGAATCTTTGGATGGAAGACCGGGCATCTTCTCTGCGCGCTATGCCGGAGATCACGATTTTGCAAAAAATATAGAAAAAGTGCTGGAAGAAATGCAGGGAATTGAAAACAGAAAGGCTTATTTTGTTACCGTCCTATGCTATTATGATGAAAACGGAGCTCAGTATTTTGAAGGCAGAGTGCACGGAAATTTGCTGACAGAAAATAAAGGATTTAAAGGGTTCGGATATGATCCTATCTTTGTTCCTGTAGGATATGATAAAACTTTTGCAGAAATGAATCCTGAAGATAAAAACAAAATCAGCCACCGCAAGCAGGCCTTAGATTTATTTATGGATTTTTTAAAAGTGACCGATTAAGTTTAAATATCAGAGGTAAAATACCTATTTAGATTTTCTATCGTACATTTGTTATAATAAATTATTGATTTGAGTACTTATTTAACAATATTAGGCTTTAACTCAGCTATTCCAACCATCAATACATCACCCACAGCACAGCTGCTGGAAATGGAAGAAAGACTCTTTCTTATAGATTGTGGAGAAGGAACACAGGTACAGCTGAGAAAAGCAAAAGCAAGATTTTCAAAAATCAATCATATTTTTATTTCCCATCTTCATGGGGATCACTGTTTCGGACTGCCGGGACTTATTGCTTCTTTCCGCCTTTTAGGAAGAGATATGCCTTTGCATGTTTACGGACCTAAAGGAATTAAGAAGATGCTGGAAACTATTTTCCAGATTACAGAAACGCATCGTGGTTTTGAGGTGGTTTATCATGAGCTGGACAAAGATTATTCCGAAAAAATATATGAGGACAACAGAGTAGAAGTATATACGATTCCGTTGGATCACAGGATTTATTGTAACGGTTACCTTTTTAAGGAAAAACCGAAAGACAGGCATCTGAATATGAAAGAAATTGCTAAGTACAGCGAGATTGAAACCTGTGATTATCATAATATAAAAGCAGGAAAAGACTTTGTACTCAGTGATGGTTATGTTCTTAAAAACGAAGTTTTGACCCTTGAACCTGCTCCATCGGTATCCTATGCATTTTGCAGCGATACCCGTTACCTTGAAAGTGTTATCCCGATTATTAAAAATGTTACTGTTCTTTATCATGAATCCACATTTTTACATGATTTGAAGGAAATGGCAGACTATACAGGGCATACCACGGCATTGGAAGCAGCAACGATTGCTCAGAAAGCTCAGGTCGGAAAACTGATTTTAGGACATTTTTCCAATCGATATGGAGATCTGACTGTATTTACCGATGAAGCCAGAAATATTTTTCCCAATACATTTTTACCAAAAGCATTGGAAAATGTAAAGATTTAAAATGAATATGCTGAAATTTGAAGAACTGAGAGATTTTCTCAACGAAAAGGCAGATCAGTACAATGCTCCCGATTTTATTGAAAATGATCCCATACAGATTCCTCATCGTTTTTCTTTAAAACAGGACATTGAAATAGCAGGGTTTCTGGCAGCCACAATTTCGTGGGGAAACAGAAAATCAATTATCAATTCTGCAGATAAAATGCTTGATATTATGGGAAACTCTCCCTATGATTTTGTCATGAATTATTCAGAAAAGGATCTGGAAGATATTCAGGATAAAAGCATTCACAGAACTTTCAATGGACAGGATTTTTCCTATTTCATCAGGCAGTTCAACAGGGTTTATAAAGAAAATGAAAGTCTGGAAAGTCTGTTTAAAGTAAAAGAATCGGAGAACAATTTTCTCCACGCGATAGAACGATTCAGAAACGGGTTTCTGGAAACAGAAAAACACAGAAGCCATAAGCACATCAGTTCACCCTATAAAAATTCTTCTGCTAAAAGGATTATTATGTTTTTGAGGTGGATGGTGCGTAAAGATAAACGGGGAGTAGATTTTGGAATTTGGGAAAATATAGATCAAAAAAATCTTTCTATTCCTCTGGATGTGCATACCGGAAATATCTCCAGGAAATTGGGATTGGTTTCCAGAACACAGAACGACTGGAAAACAGTGGAAGAACTGGATGCTGCGATTAGGAAGTTTGATGAAACAGATCCTGCAAAATATGATTTTGCTTTATTTGGATTAGGGGTTACCAAAGAACTGTTGTAAAAATATAAAGGATGAAAAAATATAACGAAAAAACAGAAGTTCTTGAAAAAATAGCGGATAGTATTACATCGTGGATAGGGTCTATTCAGTCCCTCATCGTACATACGCTGTTGTTTCTTACTTCGTTTTTGCTTCCGATGCTGCATATCATAGATTTTGATAAGATGCTTCTGATTCTTACTACGGTACTTTCTCTGGAAGCTATTTATCTGGCTATTTTTATCCAGATGTCGGTCAATAAAAGTCATGAGAAAATTGAAGATATCCAGGAGGATATTGAAGAGATCAGTGAAGATATTGAAGACATTCAGGAAGACATCGAAGAAATCAGTGAGGATATTGAAGAGATCAGCGAAGACATTGAAGAGATCAATGAGGATATAGAAGATATTCAGGAAGATATTGAAGAGATCAATGAAGAAGAAGAGGAAGATGATCACAACGAAAGAGCAAAAAACGTAATGTTGAGGAGTAATGTAAACTCTAATAAAAATGAAATAAAAGCTTTAAAAGATATTATCTCTCAGCTGCAAAATGAAATCGAACAACTGAAAAAAGAAGAATAACTGCAGCCGAATTATAGGAATGAATATATATGCGGATCAATACAATTGATCCGTTTTTTTATAGGTGGATTTTTGTTATGGGTAATTTGCGGAAAATGTAATGATAAGAAAAAAATATTATGAATCTAGGTGTGTATTTGAAAAATAGTGATATTATGGACTGATCTGTTATTATTATTTTTGCTACATTTGAACAAATGAAAACAAAATGTTAATTTATAGATTAAAAAACTATTTTTTCCTTTTTTCCTTTTTATTGGCTTCTGTTTCTGCATTTTCTCAAACAGGACCTGTCAGAAAACCAGAAAGAATAAAGCCTTCTGCTGCCAGTCTTAGAGCTGGAGCATTCATCGATGTGAATGTACCCCCTTATTTACCTTCAAATTATACACCGGAGCAGTTGGTGAAGAATATTTTGATCAATGGTGGTACCAATTGTACAACAGCCAATGTGACGAATGTTACAGTATCTCCTAATCATGATGTGACAAACAACAACCGATTTTGGGGATATTTTCATAAAGGAACAACCAGTTTTCCTTTTACCGATGGTATTGTCCTCACTACAGGATATGCTTCTGAAGCTGGTAATAGCTATGTAGCAGCTGTAGGGCAATCTGTTGGTACCGGAAGTGATGCTGATCTTGTGGCCGCTACAGGGGCTAACGTTAGTTTAACCGATGCCGTAGCACTTGAATTTGATTTTGTTCCGAATTCCAATCAGGTAAAATTTAATTATATATTCGTTTCTGATGAGTATACCTCCAACTATCCATGTACGGGGTATTCTGATGCCTTTGCATTATTATTAAAGAAAGTTGGAGACCCTACCTATACTAATCTGGCTGTACTTCCTGGAGGTGCCGGGCCTGTAAGTGCCACCAATATTGTTCCTGCAGGAAACGGATTCAGTTGTGGTCCTATCAATGCAAATTATTTTGGAGCCTTGGCAAATCCGCATCTGGTTATTAATTACTTTGGAAGAACAACTCCTTTAACAGCTGTGGCGGATGTAATTCCCGGGCAGACCTACCACTTTAAAATGGTATTGGCAGATGCGAAGGATCCTTCCCATGACTCGGCTGTTTTCCTGGAAGGAGGATCTTTTGATGTCGGAATTAAAATTGTAGATGAAGCCGGAGCCGTTTTACCAGGCAGCATCAATATGTGTGATAATACACCAAAGCAATTGAAAGCACAGGTAGCAGCCATTCCGGGAATGACTTATCAGTGGTATAAAGACGGAGTTGCCATTCCGGGAGCAACCAGCGCAGTTTATATTGCTACTCAACCGGGTGTGTATACCGTAAAAGTAATGGTTCCGGGCAATCAGTGTCCGAGTGAGGCAACCATTACAATTGTCGGAGGGACGAGCCCTACTGTACAGAATGCCGAACTTAAGCTTTGTACAACGCCTACGCTGAGTACCTTTAACTTGGAAACTGCAAAACCGCTGATCAGTACAACTCCGGGAGCCGTATTCCGTTTTTATGCTAATCAGGCTGATGCACAGGCACAAAATAACAGTAATATTACCAATCTGACCGCCTACAATGGAACAGATGGACAAATATTATATGTGCTGGTTTCCAATGGAGCATTTTGTAGTAAAATAGCAACTTTAACTTTGAGAAAAGAAGAAACACCTACAGCACTACTTACAGCTCCGAGATTAAAAATATGTGCCGGAGAATCTGTATTGTTGACAGCTTCAGGTGGAGTAACCTATCAATGGAGCGATACGTCAAGTACCGGTGGAATAAGAACGGTAAGCCCAACTCAAACCACTACATACACCGTATATGCTATCGGAGCTCAGGGATGTAAATCTTTGCAGCCTGCACGTATTACAATTGAAGTAGTACCGGCAATCGTTTCCGGATTGAAAGGAGGGCATATCTGCCAGGGAGATAAAATTATTCTGGATGCTGGTTCAGGACCTGGATATACTTATCAGTGGAGTAGTGGTGAAACAAGTCAGAGTATTACTGTAGCAACTCCGGGAGAATATTCGGTAACGATCAGTAATGGAGTATGTTCAAAAGAGTTTAAAACACAGGTTATTAAAGCGGTAATTCCTGAAATAATAAAAGTGGATTATAACGATAAAGGAACAATGATTCTTACAGCGAGCAATCCAAGTAACGGTATACTGGAATATTCAATAGATAACGGGGTTACATGGCAGTCTTCAAATGTATTTAACAATGTACCTAAAAATAAAGTAATTGCTATCAGGGTAAGAGTTAAATTTACAAGTTGTGTAGGTTTCCTTGAATTCTTTACATTCGTTATGAAAAATGTAATTACTCCAAATGGGGATAACCTTAATGATATTATTGACTTTAGTGGAGTTATTAACTATAAAAATTTCAGCGGACAGGTTTTTGACCGATATGGAAGAGAAGTCTTCAAAGCTGAAAAGGTGAGGCCATATTGGGATGGATATTTCCAGGGTAAAAAACTTCCTACTTCCACATACTGGTATCAGATAACCTTCGAGGATCCTGCGAGTAAGGAGCTTACAGTGAAAACAGGATGGATATTACTTAAAAATATAGAATAATTTAATCTTTAATTGAAAGACTGGCGATTTTGTCAGTCTTTTTTTATTATATTAAAATAAATAGAGTTGATATTCTAATATAAATAAATTTGCGTTAGTAATAATGTAAATTACGTTAACTTGAATTTCAATCAAAAAAAATAGTATTTTTGTTTAAAATAATATAAAATGTTAAATAGGAGGAGTGGAAATTTATTTTTAGCGTTATTTTTAGTTTTCATAGGAAACTTTATTTTGGCTCAAAATAAAGGAAGGGTAGAAATTGCAGCAAAGCCTAAAGCTGCCTCTTTAAGAGCGGGTGCTTTTATAGATGTGAATGCACCAAGTTACCCGGAATCAGGCTATCCTATCAGCCAGTTGGTAAAAGATGTTCTTATATCTGGAGGTGTATGTTCTAATTCAAATGTAAGCAATGTAACTGTATCTCCAAACTTACCTGCTTCCAATCAGAACCGAAGCTGGGGATATTTTAATAAATCAAATACCAATTTTCCATTCAGTAAAGGGATTATACTTTCAACCGGATATGCCAGCAAAGCCGGAAATGTTTTTCAGTCAGCTCTAAGTGATGATCTGGGAACCGGAGGAGATATAGATTTGGCAAATGCATTAGGAATTTCCAACAACAACCTTACCAATGCTACCTCCATAGAGTTTGACTTTGTTGCGTCTTCTACTGAAATTACTTTCAGATATTTATTCGCTTCAAAAGAATATCAGCAAAACTTTCCATGTACCATTACCGATGGTTTTGCCCTGCTGTTAAAAAAAGCAACTGATCCTAATTATATCAATCTTGCCGTACTTCCGGGAGGAGCAGGACCTGTGAGTGTTACCAATATCCACCCGCAGTACCAAAATTGCGGACCAAAAAATGAAGCGTATTACGGAGGCACAAATACCGCTCAGATCGAAACCAATTTTAACGGCCGTACCATTCCTCTCACTGCAACAGCAACAGTAATACCAGGAGAAACGTATCATTTTAAAATCGTTCTTGCCGACTATCAGGATCCCAACTTTGATTCTGCCGTGTTTCTGGAAGCAGGATCTTTCGATATCGGGGTGAAAATTCTGGACCCGGCTGGAGTACAGCTCCCTTCATCTGTCAACATGTGTGATAATACACCACAGACATTTACAGCTTCCGTTCAGGGTCCTAATATAACCTATCAATGGTATTCTGGAACCAATCCAATTGCCGGAGCTACCAATGCCAGTTATACGGCAACCCAACCGGGAGTATATACTGTTAACGTTTATATTCAGGGAAATACCTGCCCGGGTGAGGCTACTATTACAGTAGTAGGCGGAACATCTCCTACCGTGCAGAATGCTACGTTAATGGCCTGTTATACTGCCGGAAATGCTACGTTTAATTTAACATCAGCACAGGCTTCAATAAGTACCACTCCGGGAGCTGTGTTTTCATATTATACTACATTGGCAGATGCCAATGCAGGAAATGCAAATACAATTGCCACACCAACAACCTATCAGAGTGCAGGAGGAACGGTATATGTAAGAGTTGCAAACGGCTTTTGTGCCAAGGTAGCGCAACTCCAATTGGTAAAAGCACCACAAATGGTCCCTACTATTGCTCCTCCGATAGTATTAACATGTGCCAATTCGCAGACTACACTGGATGCATCAGCCTCCGTTTATCCGGCAGGCGCTACATTCAACTGGACAACTACAGGAGGAAATATTGTTTCAGGAGGTACAACCTTAAATCCTGTTATCAATGCTGCCGGAACATATACTTTAACCATAACAAAAGTTTATCAGCCAGGAAATCTTAGCTGTACAGCTGTGGGTAATGTGACCGTGACAGGAAACAGTGCTCCTCCGGTTACCGGGCTTACTGCAAACAAAATAAAAATCTGTAAAGGAACGTCCGCAACACTTACCGCTTCAGGAGGTGTTACCTATAACTGGGGTAATGGCCTTACCGGAAACGGAAGTACACAGGTTGTTTCACCTACCGTAACAACTACTTATACTGTAACAGCGGTAGGTGCTAATGGTTGTGTATCTCAAAACCCAGCCACCATAACGATTGAAGTTTCAGAACCTTTTACAGCACAGAATGCAACACTGCATAAATGTTATCAACCAGGATTGTCTTACAACCTTACGGAAGCACAACCTCAGATCACAACAACTGCAGGAGTTACTTTTACTTATTATATCAACCAGGCAGATGCTATCGCTGCCAACGGAAACTTTATTGTAACTCCTACAGCATATACACCGCCAGGAAACCAGACAATTTATGTATTGGTAAGCAACGGAGGCTGTAGCTATGTAGTGTCTCTGCAATTGCTGAGAACAGCTGAAACAACCCTTACCATTGCAGCACCGCAAACAATTACCTGTACAACCCCTCAGATTACTATCAATGCTTCAGCATCGGTCGTACCTGCAGGATCTACCATTACATGGAGTACAACCGGAGGAACTATCGTATCAGGAGGTAATACACTTACCCCTGTCGTAAGTGCAGCTGGTACATATACTTTAACGGTTACTAATATATCTCAGCCAGGAAATTTGAGCTGTACCTTTACTTCAACAGTAACGGTACAGGAAGATAAGGTAAAACCTGTTGCTGCTGTTGTTTCATCACAACCTCGTATTTGTGTGGGAGAATCTGTAACATTGACTGCTTCAGGAGGGGTAACCTATAACTGGGGGAATGGTCTTACCGGAAACGGAAGCACTCAGGTGGTTTCACCTACTACCACTACGGTATATACGGTTTTTGCTGTTGGGGCTAACGGATGTATTTCCGCAACGCCGGCAACAGTCACGGTTCAGGTAGGTCCACCAATAGCAGGGCTTACAGCATCCAAATTGAAAATTTGTGAAGGAGAATCTGTAACACTCACGGCTACCGGAGGATTTACTTATAACTGGATAGGACTTACCGGAAATGGAAATACCCAGGTTGTTACTCCTACAATAACAACAGAGTATTCAGTATTTGCATTGGGAGGAAACGGATGTAGTTCTTTGAATCCGGCTAAAGTGACTATTGAAGTAGTTCCGGCCATCGTTTCTACATTAACGGATGTATTTGTTTGCGCCGGAGATAAAGGGACTCTTGATGCAGGTCCTGGACCAAATTATACTTACTTATGGAATACAGGAGCAACCACTCAGACGATAACAACTAATGTTGCTGGCGCTTATTCTGTAATAATCAGTAATGGAGTTTGTTCCAAAACGTTCTCTGCGCAGCTTATTAATCCTGATCTGCCACAGTTTACCAATGTTGTATATGATAATCATATTCTTACCCTTACCGCAAGCAACCCGACAGGAGGAGTTTTGGAGTATTCAATAGACGGAGGGCTGACATGGCAGTCATCAAATATATTTAGTGGTGTCCTGAACAATACAATGTATTCTCTTATGGTAAGAGTAAAAGGTGCTAAATGCGGTACCTCACTGGACTATTTTACCTTTGTTATCAGTAACGCCATTACACCCAATATGGATGGTGTAAATGATACTATCGATTTCACAGGAATCAGCGGATACAAAGATTTTGCGGCTTCCATCTTTGACAGATATGGAGCTGAGGTATTCAAGGCAAGTAAAGGGAATGTTATATGGACAGGATCTTTAAAAGGAATCAATCTTCCTACCGCGACGTATTGGTACAGGGTACAATGGGAAAATCCTGCCAGCAGGAAAATGGAACAGCGCTCAGGCTGGATTCTCTTAAAGAACAGAAACTAGTATTCTTAAAATAAAAAATAGATAACAAAATCTTTCAGTAATGAAAGATTTTGTTGTTTTATAGGAGAAACGTTGTGGTGTTTTGTGAATTATTTTAAATAGGGGATAAATATGTTAAAACAATTTGTAACACGATGCTACCACATTATTTATGGTTTGTACGAATAGGGATTGATTAACGAAAATTTGCTTTAAAAGGTTTATATTTTGTTTTTTTGGGGTAAAAAATATAAATATGTATGTGAGATATTTAAAAAAAAATTAAATTTGTTGAAACAAAAATATTATGAGAAGATATCTACCGCTTTG
>JASLCD010000455.1 GCA_030146295.1 Chryseobacterium sp. | reverse complement strand
ATTAAATTTGCCTTAATTGATACTATATGGTTATGAACAAAAAAAGTGTTGCCGTAGTAATGGGAGGCTATTCTGATGAATACGTCGTTTCTTTAAAAAGCGGACAATTGATTTATGATTCTTTAGACAGAAATCTCTATGACGTATATAAAGTAGTAGTCCTTAAAGATGAATGGTATTTTTTAGGAGAAAATGATAAAAAATACGAGATCAACAGAGGTGATTTTTCTGTAACATTAGATAATGGAGAAACCTTACAATTTGATGCCTGCTTCAATATCATTCACGGAACTCCGGGAGAAAACGGAATTCTTCAGGCATACTGGGATGCAATAGGTCAAAAATATACAGGGTGTGATTTTTACCAGAGTGCTCTTACGTTCAATAAAAAAGATACTCTTGCCGTATTATCAAAATATGGAATTCCTTCTGCAAAAAGCATCTATTTAAGAAAAGGCCAAGACATCAATGTAGATGAGATTGTGTCAGAATTACAACTTCCTTTGTTTGTAAAACCCAATCAATCCGGATCTTCTCTGGGAATTTCAAAAGTAAAAGAAAAGTCTGAACTGATTGCCGCTACTGAAATTGCCTTCAAGGAAGATGATGAAATCCTGATTGAAAGTTTCCTGGATGGTATGGAAGTTTCTGTAGGCGTTATTGATTATAAAGGAGAAACTATTGTACTGGGAATCACAGAAATTGTTCCTACCAATGAGTTTTTCGATTACGAAGCCAAATATGAAGGGGCTTCTGAAGAAATCACCCCGGCAAGAATTGACGAAGAAACCACAAAAAGAGTAGAAGAAATCGCGAAAAGAGCATACAATTCGTTAGGTATGAGTGGCTTTTCAAGAAGTGAATTCATACTGATGGACGGAATTCCCTATATGCTTGAAATGAATACCAATCCTGGATTCTCTCCTGCAAGTATTCTTCCACAACAGGCAAGACACTATGGAATTTCCATTATGGACCTTTGTGGAAATGAAGTTGAAAAAGCTTTAAATAAATAAAATAGAAGTTGGTAATTAGATGTCAAGAGCTTATTCATAGCTTATAACAGATAATTTACCAGTCAAAATTATAACTCGTACAACATGAAAATTGCTGTTTTCCCTGGGTCTTTTGACCCGATTACACTAGGACATTACGACATTATAGAAAGAGCGGCTCCGCTATTTGATAAATTAATCATCGCCATTGGACAGAATTCTCAGAAAAAATATATGTTCCCTCTTGAAAAAAGAATGGAATTTATCCAGAATTCAGTAGCAGAATTTCCCAATGTGGAAGTAGATTCATTTGAAGGCTTAACGGTAGATTACTGTTTTGAAAAAAATGCTCAGTACATTATCAGAGGGTTGAGAAACCCGGCCGATTTTGAATTTGAAAAAGCGATAGCCCATACCAACAGAACTTTAGCCCACAAAAAACTGGAAACGGTATTCCTGTTGACTTCTTCAGGGAAATCATTCATCAGCAGCAGCATCGTAAGGGAAATCATCACCCACGGCGGCGAATATGAACTGATGGTTCCGGACTCAGTAAGGGTGGAGAGATAAATACATAAGTAATGAGCAATAAATGATGAATAATTTTGATAGGATAGATTTTAACCAGATTTTCAGGGAAAGAACAAAAAGCTTTTCTATTGCTATCATTAAAACACGTTCTTCATTACCCTATTCGGACGACATTTCAATAATAAGGAAACAAATTATTCGGTCATCCACCTCCGTCGCTGCCAATTACCGAGCAGTACACAGGGCGAGATCTGAAAAAGAAAAGTTTGCTAAAATGTGCATAGTAGTCGAAGAAATTGATGAAACTCAACTTTGGCTTGAAATTATTGAAGAATTAGAATATTTAAGTCCAGAAAAAATTTTACATTTAAAAAAAGAATGTGAAGAACTTGTAAAAGTTATGACTACCTATAAGTTTAAATTGTCTCAAATTTAAATGGCATAATTTTTATTACTCATTGCTCATTACTTATCATTCATAATATATGCACGAACAGTTCAATTTTGCGATAGAAGTCCTGGGGACCATTGCCTTTTCCATGTCGGGAAGTTTTGCAGCCATGCAGAAACGGCTTGATCCGTTCGGGGTACTTATTATTGCTTTTGTAACTTCTGTAGGAGGCGGAACTGTAAGAGACCTTTTGCTTGATATACCCGTATTCTGGATGCATGATCTTCTGATGTGTGCCCTGATTCTGGTGACCAGCATTTTTTCAATGGTCTTCAAATCTCTTGAAAAGAATTTTAAAGTCACTTTGTTTATCTTCGACAGCTTTGGTCTTGGCTTATTTACCATTATCGGAGTTCAGAAAGGATTAAATGCCGGGATTCATCCTATGATCTGTATTGCACTAGGAACCATAACAGGTTGCTTCGGAGGTATTATCCGGGATATCCTGCTCAACAGGATTCCACTGATTTTCAGAAAAGAAATTTATGCTACTGCATGTATTGTGGGAGGAGCAGCATTTTTACTGATGACCAAGTACACCCCGCTTTCCTATACGTTTGTACAGGTATTCACCATTCTGCTGATTGTAGCCATACGAACGTTTGCCGTAAAATATCACTGGCAGATGCCTAAATTCTATGGGTATGACCATAATTCGGAAATGTAACGCATGAAGAAAATCTTTATCCAAAAGATACTTTTTTTCAGACTCCACCATCTCCTCTAATAAAAAAAGAAAGTCCTGAAACTTTCAGGACTTGTATATAGATCTCGGAAACTTTTTAGAATTTTCCTCTCTGTCTCATATTAGGATTATGCATATGCTTCTGCATCGTTGGCATTTTCAACTGATCTTTCATCATTTTGATCTGATCGGTCATCATTCCTGCGCTGTCCAATCTCTTGGCTTCTTCCAGTAACTTCTGCCCTTCCTGTCTTCTTCCTTTGGAAATAGCTGCTGCTGCAAGATTTAAAGTAGCCATCGCTCTGTCATGTTTCATATTCAAACCATATTCCAAAGCTTTCTTCATAAAAGGTTCTACTTTTGCAGGATGTTCCTGAGCTTGTGTCAACCCTAATAAATAATGGAAATATCCATACTGTGTTTTATGAAGCTGCCCTTTATAGTCTGTTATTTTTGCCAACCACACACCGGCTTTTTCCATATTTTGTTTTCTCAATTGCCAGAATGCCAAAAGGATATACTCATTTTTAAAGAAAAGAGCAATAGGAAATGCAGCTAAAAGAAAAACAACAATACCCCATCCAAGATTTCTGGTAAAAATCATCATATAAAGTCCTAGTAGGATAAGCAGTGCTGCTACTGCAATTTTTATGTATTTATTCATTATTAAATTTTAGAAGTGCAAAGATAATAAATTTAAGGTTTAATGTTCAAAAAGTCAATTGTGAATGGCCAATTCGTTACGCTTGTCAGTTTTTTGTAGCTTTCAGAAAACTCACTATTCACATTGCGAAGTAAAATGGCTAACTGATGTCTAAGCTTGTTTTTTTATTCTTTCAAACGTCTGGAAGCAGAAATCATAACCATTCTTCTCATCTTTCTCATGACAGATTTCGTTTACTTTTTTCCAGATTTTCTGATCTATTTTCGGAAAGAAGGTATCAGCTTTAAGATCTGCTTTCACCAGAGTAACTTCAAGTCTGTCCACCAGTTCTATAGTCTGCTCATAAATATTACCTCCACCAATAACGAAAACATTTTCGTCTATCTTTTTAGCAAACTTCAATGCTTCCTTGATGCTTCCTACAATAAGAACTCCTTCCTCAAACCAGTCCTTCTTTCTTGACACAACAATATTGGTACGGTTCGGAAGAGCTTTCCCGATACTTTCATATGTTTTTCTTCCCATTATAATCGGATGTCCTGAAGTAATATCTTTAAAATGTTTTAGATCTTTAGGAAGATGCCAAAGCAACTGATTTTCAAAACCAATTTCATTTTTCTCTCCCATTGCCACCACTATTGTTGTCATTCAAATAATTTTTTACAAAATTAGCACATAATTTGTATATTTGGTTAGCACAAAAAATTTAAAAAAATAAACTATGAAAAATAAAGGATGTCTGGGCGCCGGAACAATTGGTATTGCCCTCCTTATCATTGTTGCTGTTCTGTTCTTCTGGGGAAAAAGCGGGTATAACAGCTTTGTCAACAAAGAACAGACTGTGAATGCAAAATGGTCGAATGTAGAAACGGTATATCAGAAGAGAGCGAATCTTATTCCTAATCTGGAGAGAACTGTAAAATCATATTCAAAATTTGAGCAGGAAACTTTAACACAGGTTGTGGAGGCACGTTCTAAAGCGACCTCTATCAATATCGACCCTACCAACATGACAGAGGCTGATATTGCCAAATTCCAGGCAGCACAGGGTGAGTTATCCGGAGCATTGAGCCGACTGATGGCTGTAGTGGAGTCTTATCCTAACTTAAAAGCAGACCAGCAGTATATCAACTTCCAAAGAGAGTATACCGCCATTGAAAACAGCATCAGAACAGAAACTGTTTACTATAATGATGCTGCACAGGATTACAACACTTCTATCAAGACTTTCCCCAATAATATTTTGGCGAATTTCACCAACTTTAAAGAAAAACCTTATTTCAAAGCTGATGCAGG
>JASLCD010000408.1 GCA_030146295.1 Chryseobacterium sp. | reverse complement strand
ACCGTTGACCAATTGGGAATGTACAATTTCAGTATTGCCAATAAGCGGGTTACCGAAGAAAATGCTGCGGTTACATTTTTAAATCCTAATCATAAATTACTGAACTTTCCGAACAAAATCACGGCGGATGATTTTAAAGGCTGGGTACAGGAGCGTGGCGCCTATTTCCCTGCTCAATGGGATGCCGCTTATGAACCGCTTTTTGAAATGCATGATACCGATGAAGAGCCTCTGAAGGGATCTACTTTATATGCCAGATATGGAAAAGGTAATTTTATCTATACGCCGTTGGCATTTTTCAGACAGCTTCCTGCAGGAAATGTGGGGGCGGCACGTTTATTTTTTAACTTTTTATCCGCACAGAAAAACTGATGAACAGGAAACTTAAAAATTGGAATACCTGGTATATATTATTAGCCGCTGCATTGGTATTTCAGATCGCATTTTATTATTGGTTTACTAAATTCTGGGCATGAGTACTATAGATTGGACAGTTCTTATTGTTACACTGGTTGCAGTGGTTGTGTATGGCGTATTCATCGGTCGTGGACAAAAAAGCAACGAATCCTATCTGAAAGCAGATAACAAAATGCCCTGGTACATTGTACTGATAGGGATTATGGCTACGCAGGCAAGTGCCATTACATTTCTTTCAGCACCGGGCCAGGCCTATACAGACGGTATGCGTTTCGTACAGTATTACTTTGGTCTGCCTTTGGCGATGATTGTGATCTGTATTACTTTCATTCCGATTTTTCAGCGCTTAAATGTCTACACTGCCTACGAATATCTGGAGAACCGGTTTGATAAAAAAACAAGAGTACTCACTTCACTGCTTTTTCTGTTTTCCCGAGGCTTATCCACAGGAATCAGCATTTACGCTCCGAGTATCATCTTATCAAGCGTTTTAAACTGGAATATTTATGTAACCAATGTTTTAACAGGGGGTATTCTGTTGATCTATACCTATATTGGAGGAGCAAAAGCAATCGCTCACACCCAAAAGTTACAGTTTCTCATTATTCTGGGAACAATGGCTTTTGCGGGGTATTTACTTATTCAGAATATGCCGAATGGAATTGGTTTTCAGGATGCGCTGTATCTGGCAGGGAAATCCGGAAAGCTCAATGTCATCACCACAGAATTTGACTGGAAAGATAAATACAATATCTGGAGCGGAATAATTGGAGGTTTTTTTCTGGCCCTCTCTTACTTCGGTACAGACCAGAGCCAGGTTGGAAGATATATTACCGCAAAAGACAATACCAATGCAAAAATGGGCTTGCTGCTGAACGGATTGGTTAAAATTCCGATGCAGTTTTCTATCCTTCTGATTGGTGCGCTGCTTTTTGCCTTCTTTTCTCTGAAACCGGCTCCAATTTATTTTAACGAACGATCTTATCAGTCTTTAAAGGAATCACAACCAGAGCAGGCTGCAGTTTTTGAAAAAGAGCATCAGGATTTACAAGTGAAATTTAATGCAGAATCGAAAGAGATTTTAAAGCTGAAAGAAACTCATTCTCCACAACTTCAAAAAAGGATTCAGGATTTTAAAGAGACACAAACTCAAGTGAAAGCGCTGCATGGCAGAGTAGAGGAAGCGATCAATAAGTCAAATTATAATGCAGAGAAAACAGATACCAATTATATTTTTCTGTATTTCGTAAAAAATACCTTGCCTGTAGGGATGATCGGTTTACTGTTTGCCGTCATTTTTCTGGCCAGCTGGGGTTCTATTTCGGCAGCACTGAATTCCCTTGCTGCCTGCTCATTAAAAGACGTTCATTTAATCTTTAAAAAAGATCTTCCCGATGAGAAAACGGAACTGAAGTATAGCCGTCTGCACACTTTAGCCTGGGGGATTTTCTCGATTGGTGTAGCCATGTTTGCTACGCAGATGGGTTCCCTTATTGAAGCGGTGAATGTATTGGGTTCGCTTTTCTATGGTCCGATATTAGGGATTTTTCTGGTCGCATTTTACTATAAAAAAGTTGACGGAGCGAATGTATTTGTTGCTGCCATTTTATCAGAAATTGCTGTGATTGCCGTGTATCAGTTCGATATCGTATCTTTCCTTTGGCTTAATGTGATTGGGGCAGCAGCGGTCATTATATTTTCTGCAATCGGATTACTGTTTTATAAGCCGAAAGCTGTAAATTCGTAAACGAACAATAAAAAAACAAATAAATAAAAATAGTATGAAAACAATGATTAAATCTGCTACCATGGTTTTGGCTGCAATGACAATTTCAGTAAATGCTTTTGCACAGGACACTAAAAAGCCTGCGAGCCCTCCTGCTACTGCTACAGGAAAGATTAAAGAGGCAACCATTACAATAAACTACAGCAGTCCTTCTGTAAAAGGGCGTACAATATGGGGCGGTTTAGAAGCTTATAATAAAGTGTGGCGTGCAGGTGCCAATGAAGCAACAACTTTTGAAACGGATAAAGATATTACTGTTCAGGGTAAAAAGCTGCCTAAAGGTAAATACAGCTTTTTCTTAATTCCTAAAGAAAGCGGAACCTGGACTGCGATCTTTAACAAAGAACCAAAACAGTGGGGTGCTTATAAATACGAAGAATCAAAAGACGCTTTACGTGTGGATGTAAAAACAAAGGCTTTGCCAGCAACACAGGAAACTCTGGTTTATAAAATAAACAATAATGGATTCTCAATGGATTGGGATAAAATCTCAGTTCCTGTAGAAATCAAATAAATCGAAAGATAAGAAATTAAAATCCCGGTTAATCCGGGATTTTTTTTGTTTAAGATGTTGATATTGTAATATCACCAATCGCTATTTCCTTATTATTTATTTGAGTATTTGGAAGAAAGATATATTTTTGCAAAATGCAACATGAAATTATATTTCTTTTTTGCTGCCTAATAAAAACTAATTATACCATGAAAACAACTCTACAGGATTTTATCATCCCGCCTACCTAATTGTTTCCAACAATTAAACGTATCATGAATCCGATAAATTTCTTCAAAAGAGACTGGCTGTAAATATTGATACGGCTCAGTGAATCCTTGAAGCGGATTTTTACGTGATTAAAAAATCATTTAAAGAAAGCGAAACCGAAAAGCTAAACGAGTAGGGAAAATACTATCAAACTTAACCATGAAGAGAATCATTTTACTAAAAACGGTGAAAAAACTTTATTTTTTACTCTTAATTTTTATCTCATTTTCTGTATTTGCACAAACCTATACTTACACAACGTATGATACCTCAAATTCAGCAATAGGAAGTAATTATATTGCTGACATTAAAACAGATGCCAATGGATTGTTGTGGCTGTCTACTTACAATGGTGTTTCTACTTTTAACGGAACTTCATTTACAAACTATAATACCACCAACTCGGGTATTGCGTCTAATGCAATAGTAAAAATCGAAATTGACGGTCAGAACAGAAAATGGATCGCGTCTCAATTCAACGGGATCATCCTGTACAACGGTACAACCTGGATCAATTATACAACTTCCAATTCAGGACTTCCCAGTAATGAGATCATCGACATCGCCGTTGACGGACAAAACAATCTTTGGGTTGTAACACCTGCAGGACTTACAAAATTCAATGGGACTACCTGGGCGACATATAACTCCGTATCGAATATGAATTCAGTAGCAACTGATAGTAATAATGGGGTCTGGGTGACAAATGGAGGAGTGTTATACAAGTTTAATGGGGTTGATTTTAATTTTATTGCCCAGGGAACTCAAAAAATATTGAGAATTACAAACAATACCATTTATGTAAAAGGCTCTGATAGTTTAATTACTTTAACAACAAGTGGAACTAATATTACGTTCAC
Source organism: Chryseobacterium sp. (assembly GCA_030146295.1). GTDB lineage: Bacteria > Bacteroidota > Bacteroidia > Flavobacteriales > Weeksellaceae > Chryseobacterium. The sequence goes on along the minus strand of JASLCD010000408.1, from coordinate 2,742 downwards.
TTATCAGAATAATTCTTGTCTGGCCGGATACAATCCAAATGCATTAGATGTTGACAGCAACAGTAAAGTATGGATTGGATTTAATGGTGCAGGTTTACAAAACTTTACCAATTGTACTACCTATACTAAAGCAAATACAAATTTTGGTTTACCTGATGACTACTTTAGTGCAGTAAGAACACAATCTTCAGGAACGATCTGGTTGGGAACATTACAGCTTGGTCTGGTAAAAATGACGCCAGGCGCAGCAGTTTGTAATGCTCCTACCCAGATGTATACGTCTAATATCACATCTACATCAGCTACTCTTAATTGGCTGCCTTCAACTTCAGCACCTAATGGAGGTTATTATTATGTTTACAGCACGAGTCCCACAATGACAGGTTCAGCTGCTGCTGCTACTTCTAGCATTGCAAATGTTGCCAATTTATTGCCTAGCACAACTTATTATTGGTGGGTTGCAGCAAATTGTGTTTCCAGTCAAAGTATCTGGGTTCCGGGGGGAGCTTTTACTACGCTTCCTAACCAAACCGGATGTTGGAAAACCATAAGTGCAGGCACTTTTCATTCACTGGGAATAAAGACGGATGGAACGCTTTGGGCCTGGGGTAATAATAGCAATAATCAATTGGGAGATGGAACGAGTATTAACAAAAATACTCCGGTTCAGATAGGTACAGATACGAATTGGAAAAAAGTTTTTGCAGCTGAGAAGTATAGTGTTGCTATCAAAACAGACGGAACACTTTGGGCATGGGGAAACAACCAGTTTGGCTCTTTAGGAGACGGAACTACCACAAACAGAACGACTCCCACAAAAATAGGAACAGGTAATGACTGGGAAAGTATTGCAGTTGGAGAAGCTCACACCATGGGAATAAAATCAAACGGAACCCTTTGGACATGGGGAATGAATTTAAGTGGAGAATTAGGAGATGGAACAACTACGAATAAACTTGTACCTACTCAAATAGGAACAGCAGGCAACTGGAAAAGTATTGCCGCAGGTACTTTCTATTCAGTTGCAATAAAAACAGACGGTACACTATGGGCATGGGGATATAATGGTCATGGGCAGTTGGGTGATGGTACTTTAACCGACCGTATTTTGCCTAAACAGATAGGAGCCAATACTGATTGGGCAGATGTATCCACCGGAGATTCACATACGGTAGGAAGAAAAGCAAATGGACTCCTTTACACTTGGGGATATAACGGCTCAGGACAATTAGCTGATGGAACTACAATTAGCAGATCAACCCCGTTTTTATCAGCAGATGGAATTCAAAAAGTTATTACAGGTAGTTTTAATACTATTGCCATAACAACATCTGGAACTGTGATTGCCTCCGGAAATAATACCACCGGATCATTTGGTAACAATACTTCTGCCAGCTCTTCAAATTGGGTAAACTTAGGAGCCAATTCTCATATGGCAATTTCTACAGGAGGATGGCATACTTTGTCTATAAATAATGATGGTATCTTGAGAGTATCCGGAGCTAATAATTATGGACAAGCCGGTGACGGTACTAATGTTCAGAAACTTACATTTAACCAGCTTCTATGCCCTGTAAGTAATTTAGCAGTTGAAGAAACTTCACGAGCATCTGATTACCTAAAAGTATTCCCGAATCCGGTTCAGGATTATCTTAATATTTCATTTGATAAAAATATTCTCTCTGTGACGGTTTATAATGCAGCTGGCCAACAGGTTCTTTTTGAAGTTATCAATAGCGATAAAGGAAAAATTGACTTTTCTGCTTTAGCATCAGGGATTTATATGGTAAAAATACATGCTGCTAATAACATTTCAAAAACGGTAAAAGTAATTAAAAGATAAGGATTACATTAAGTAGTATTTTATTTTCTGAGAACAAAATAAAAGGCACCCCTTTAAGACAAGGGGTGCCTTTTGGCTTTTGGTGACCAGGACGAACATTTCTTCAAATCCTTTTATCGGTGATCTGATTCGTTATAGGTCTGATTTACTCCGAAAACCCTTCCGGAATATGCTTACTTGCAACAAAAAATAATGGTAGGTGAGGTACTGAAATCAAGGATACATTTTTAACAATTATTTTTAAGTCTACAAGGATTTTTTATAATTCTGTATGGCCCAGATCAGTAATGCATTTTTTTCTTTTGGAATACCCAGTTTTTCTATAATTCTGGTTCGGTGTCCTTCTACTGTTTTTTCGGACAGGAAAAGAAGTTCTGCAATTTGTTTACTGGTTTTTTGGCCCGCTATTAATTCAATTATTTTTCTTTCCGAAAGTGTTAATACGTTGAGTATGCCGGGGTCATCTCTGTGTTCTATTGTATAATTCTGAAGTAAAGCACCGGAATAATATTTCTTTCCTAAAGCAATTTCTTTCATACATTTTTCTAAATCAGGAAAAGCTTTTTCTTTTAAAACATAACCATCTACCTCAAATTCTTTTGCTTTGTTCAGGACTCCAATTTCATTGTGCATGGTAAGGATAATGACTTTAGTACGCCATTTATTTTCCATTACCTTTTTTGCCACTTCCAGCCCGTCCAGCCCCGGCATATTTAGATCCAAAACAGCTACATCCGGCAAATAAATCTGAATGTAATTAAGTGCCGCAGTTCCGTTGGAGCAGGCACTCACTACGTTGTATCCCAAATTGGTAAGGTAAGAAACAGTTCCGTTCAGGGTTAAAGGATGATCGTCTGCAACTAGAATTTTCATTGTATTATTTTTTTATTTGTACCACT
>JASLCD010000387.1 GCA_030146295.1 Chryseobacterium sp. | reverse complement strand
TCTTAGCTCAGTTGGTTCAGAGCATCTGGTTTACACCCAGAGGGTCGGGGGTTCGAATCCCTCAGGACCCACAAAAAATCTCTCAGATTTCTGGGAGATTTTTTTTCCCCTACGCTATTTAAGAGTTTCCTGACCTCTTTTCCTTATATTTATTTACCTTTGCTTTCATTTGAATTCTTGACGTGAAGGAACTCCATATCATATCATTTAATTATCCCTACCCTCCTTCTTATGGCGGGATCATTGATGTGTACTATAAGATCATGGCTTTGTATGATCTGGGGGTAAAAATCCACCTTCATTGTTTTGTAGATCAGATTCCTTATACGATTGATCCGGAAGTAAAAGAAATGACGGAAAATGTGTTTTTTTATCAAAAGAAAAAGAATCCACTCCTCTATTTCTCAGGGATCCCTTTCGCAGCTGCCATCAGAGATTCTGAAGCCCTACTTAAAAATCTGGAAAAGGACAAAGCTCCCATCCTGTTTGAAGGCCTGCAAACAACCCATATTATACGGTTTTTGAGAGATCATGACCACAAACTCTACCTCCGTTACCACAACAACGAGAAAGAGTACTATAAAGGTCTTTCTGTGTCTGAGAAAAACATATTTAAAAAGATCATCTATAAAATTGAATCGTTAAAGCATTCCGGATATCAGAAAAAACTTTTAAATAAATTCGAAGCTGTATTCTGTCTGTCTGAAAAGGAATATAATGAAGTGGAGACTTATTCGAAAAATGCACAGCTTATCCATATTTTCCATGGCAATCAATCGGTAAAGCAGCTTGATAAAAAAGGAAATTATTTTCTTTTTCACGGAGATCTCACCACCGCAGATAATAAGAAAGCACTGATTGAGACTATTGATTTATTCAAAACTCTTCCACAGTATAAACTTCTTGTAGCCTCCGACCGCGCCGGTGAAGACATTAAAAAGAGGATTTCAACGATTGAAAATATTACCCTCACTCCTATCCAAACCACGGAAAACCTTCACCATCTTCTTGAAAATGCCCATGCCAATATTCTGATTTCTTACCAGAATTCAGGAACCAAAGTGAAGCTTTTCAACACGCTTTACAACAGTCGTTTTGTGATTATTAATGGAAACATTACAGACGATCCTATTTTGACGGATTTGTGTCTGTATGGGACTAATATGGCTGAAATCCGCCAACATATTATCACTTCAGCTGAAAAAAACTATGATGCCGCTGAAAAGAGAAAGGAAATCTTAGAAAAAACACACTCGGATCATGCTAAAGCAGAAGAGATCGTAAAGATTATTTTTAACAATTGACCCTATCTACCACTTTCTGGATATTGAATTCTTCAAGACAAGCCCAGTCTCCTCTGTAGCATTCTTTATCTCCAAAAACAGAACACGGCCTGCAGGTAAGATCTTTGACCTGAACTACATCTTCTTCGCTCTGTCCGAATCCTAAAAATCCTGCATATGGATGGGTTGCTCCCCAAATGGAAATACACCTTGTTCCTACAAGACTTGCAAGGTGCATATTGGCAGAATCCATGGAAATCATCAGTTCCAGCCCGGCAATATGATTAAGTTCTTCGGTAAGGTTTAGTTTTCCGGCGAGATTTTTTGTATTGGGAATCTCAAGTTCCCATCTCTCAAGAGTTTCAATTTCTTTTTTACCTCCACCAAAGAAATATACCGTATGTTTCTGAGCCAGGATTCTGACCAGTTCATAGGATTTTTCCAGAGGAAGCATCTTTCCTTTATGTTGGGCAAACGGGGCAAAACCAATCCCTGACTGATGTTCCGAAGTGGGTCTTAGCTGATGTGAAAGCTCCACTTTGAATCCCATTTTCCGGAATACATCAGCGTAACGCTCCACTGTTTTCTTCAGCTGTACTTTCTCAAGATTCCAGACATCCGTAAGGTGTTCTTTCTCCTCTTTACCTTTATCTATTTTGAAAACCTTAAGTCCTTTTCTTCTGTATATACGGTCTAAAACCTTGGTTCTGATTACATCATGAAGGTTGGCAATACAATCCGGATTAAATTCCCTGATCAGTTCATTGCTCAGTTTTCTCAGTCCAAAGAGACCTTTATAATCATCAAGATCAATTCCTTTAAAAGTCATATTGGGAACTCCCGAAAACAGGGCTTCGAAATTCTTCCTGGAGACCATAATAATTTCCACATCGGGGTTCTGCTCCAGAAATTCTCTGAAAACAGGAACAGTCATCGCAACATCTCCGAATGCGGAAAAACGATATGCTAAAATCTTTGTCACAATTATGATTTCAGTTGATAGGCAACTGCATAAAACTTGATTTGTTTGGTCATGGCCATCAATCCGTTGGCTCTGGATGGCGAAAGAAATTCCTGTAATCCTATTTCAGCAATAAAATCAAAATCAGAATCCAGGATTTCCTGAGTAGAATGCCCACTATAAATACTTACTAAAAGAGAAACGATTCCTTTGGGTAAAATACCGTCAGAATCTGCATTAAAGAAAAGTTTTCCTTCTTTAAATTCAGCATCAATCCAAACTTTACTCTGGCAGCCTTTGATCAGGTTTTCTTCTGTTTTCCTGTCTTCTGGCAAGCCTTTCAATTCTTTTCCAAGATCAATGATGTACTCGTACTTTTGCTCCCAATCGTCAAGAAAAGCGAATTCGTCGATTATTTCCTGCTGTTTTTCTTTAATGGTCATTTTTAATCAAATTTCTTTTGCAAAGATAACCAATTTTGTAAAATTTATTACCGGGATGCTTTTTCAAAAAGATGAAGGATTTTTGTTTCTTCATTCTCCCAGCAAAATACATCCGCAGCTTTATTCAGTTCGTCCTGATAATACTGTCTTCCTCTTTCAAGAACCAAGTTAATCGCTTTTTCAATCGTTTCAGGCTGATGGTCTGTAATAATCTCTCCTACATTAAACTGATTTTTTATACGCTGCATCTCCGGGAAATTGATCATAACAAGCGGCACTCTGGACTGGATATAATCACAAACCTTGTTGGGAAGGGAATAATAATAACTGACTCCGTTATTTTCTTCAAGACTAAATCCTACATCTGCTGTTTTCGTTATTTCTCTAAGGTGTTCCGGTTTCAGCTTACCAAGGAAAAAGACTTTGTCCTGCAGCTTTTCCTGAATGACAAGTTCTTCATATATTTTTTTCTTTGGTCCGTCACCAGCGATTTTCAGAACTGCATCTTTAATATGATGCATGGCAGCAATCATTTTTTCGATTCCTCTGGATTGGTTTATCGCTCCCTGATACAGAATAATTTTAGGATGATTTTCCGGAATTTCGGGGGCAGAAAGGATCTTTCTCGGAATATTTCTGACAACGACAGGGTTCACATTATACTTTTCGTGAAACCATTCGGCATAGCTTTCACTTTCTGTCATCATAAATTTCACGTGAGGAACCAGCTTTCTTTCCACCACCCTCCAGAATTTCTGTGAAAACCTGTTTTGCACTGATGGCATTTCTGTGAAAATTTCATGACTGTCAAAGACCAATGGAATGTTCAGTTTTTTGGCAATGAGATAATTTGGCAGAAGTGCATCTATATCATTGGCATGAAGAATAGTATCTTTGTCTGCTTTTTTCTTAAGTTCATGGTACAATTTCCAGTTGAACTCGAAATAAGCCGTCTTTAAGCTTTTTGATGTCAATCCTATTCTGGAAAAAGGATAAGGACGCTCCATTTTCTCGTTTCCTTCCCAATCGTTTCCGATCAGTTCAACAGGATATCCGTTGTCAAAAAGGGTTTTGCATACCTTTTCTATTCGCTGATCGGTATACAAACTGCTAAAGGCAGATACTAGTATTTTTTTCTTCATCAATTTTTCTTGTCTAATATTAAATAATAGATCTGAATGAAACAAATGAGCCCATTGGGAATGATAACCGGCCAAAGCATTCCATTGAAGATACCATAAATGACAAAACAAATACAGCCGATCATGTTGACTACTCTTATTTTTCGTACATCTTTCAGTATGAAACTCAATACGATAAAAAGAGAAGCAGAATAGCCGATGTACGTGGTAATTTCAGTATTCATGGGAAAAATTTAAGGATAACAAACTTAATCATTTTCAATAAGATAATAAAATTTTTTCTGCCATAAAGTCATTAATTGATTTTTGGTAAAATATTTGTAATTTAGATAATGAATAAAAGGTAATGTTGCCTTTGTTCTAATGAGATATATTATGGATTATAAGTTTTCACAAGGTTTGAGCCAGGTGTTCAAACAAAGCAA